>CAZAMZ010000243.1:0-2659 GCA_964486375.1 uncultured Synergistaceae bacterium
GCACCCTTGAAGCCAACGTTGCCCCCGGATGCCCACGAAAGAAGGTTCCCCTGCCTGTCGGTTACACTGATAATGGTGTTGTTGAAAGTCGAGTATATATGCGCAACACCATAGCTGACGTTCTTTCTTTCCTTTTTCTTGCCCCTTCGCTGTACTCTCTTGGCCACGCGATTATTCCCTCCCTTGCCTTATGCGGAACCCGCGGTACGGGTTATTTCTTGGCCGCGGGCTTTTTCTTGCCCGCAACGGCCCTGCGCGGTCCCTTTCGGGTCCTCGCGTTCGTCTTTGTCTTCTGTCCTCTTACCGGGAGACCGAACTTGTGGCGCATCCCCCTGTAGCAGCCGATCTCGATCAGCCGCTTTATGTTCATTGTCACCTCACGCCTGAGATCCCCTTCAACCTTGTAGGAATCCTCGATCTCGGCCCTGAGTTTCTGGGCCTCTTCCTCTGTAAGATCCTTTACCCTGGTATCGGGGCTTATTGAAGTTGTCTCAAGGATCCTTTTCGAAGAAGGCAGACCGATCCCGTAAATATAGGTCAGGGCTACTTCGATTCGCTTTTCCCGCGGAAGATCGACTCCTGCGATTCGCGCCATGGGATTATTACCTCCTTGCTCCCTGTCTCTGTTTGTGTCTCGGATTCTTGCTGCAGATAATTCTGACAACCCCGTTGCGCTTTATGATCCTGCAATATTCGCAGATGGGTTTTACAGAAGGTTTGACTTTCATTATTGATCCACGCTCCTCAATGCATTTCAATTACGGGCCGTTTACTGTATACTTCCGTCATTTTCCAGAGTCCAAACTATTTATATCTATACACGATCCGCCCTCGTGTCAAGTCATAAGGCGAGATCTGGACCAGGACCTTGTCGCCGGGAAGGATCCTTATGAAGTGCATCCTCATCTTTCCGGATACATGCCCAAGAACCTTGTGCCCGTTCTCCAGTTCGATCCGGAACATGGCATTCGGCAACGGTTCAACAACCTTGCCTCGGACTTCGATCATGTCTTCTTTTGGCATACGGTTCCATCACCCTCCCTGTCGCTCCTTGAGAGCGCTTCTTCCTTGAATTCCAAGCCGGTCCCGGGAGTTGTTATTGCTTTTGTCAACCCCTCTATTGCAACCTGGCCCCCCGGGAAGAAGCCATGAAAACCTGTCCTCACTCCCAAGGCGTAATTACCTCCGGATCGCCTTCGGTGACTACGATCGTCTTTTCAAAATGGGCCGAGTCGGAACCGTCAGCCGTGACGACCGTCCATTTGTCCCCAAGGGTCCTTACCGATTCGTTCCCGGACATTATCATCGGTTCGATGGCAAGGCTCATTCCCTTTTTCAGGGTGATGCCCTTCCCCGGTGACCCGAAATTGGGGACCTGCGGCGGTTCATGAAGATCCCTTCCGATACCGTGACCGGCATAGTTTCTGACTATACCGTACCCCAGTGGAGCAGCGCAGGACTCAACGGCATATCCGATATCTCCAAGAGTGGCACCTTCCCTGGCAGCTGCTACCGCTCTTTCAAGGCATTCACGGGTTATCCTCAGAAGTTCGCTTCTCCCGGAGGAGATCTTCCCTACAGGGAAGGTATAGGCAGCATCGCCATAAAAACCGTCGTACCTCACCCCGACATCGATGCTGACAATGTCGCCCTCTTCCAGTATCCTGTCGCTGCTCGGGATCCCGTGAACGACTTCGCTGTTCACTGAAACGCAGAGAGTTCCAGGAAAGGGCCTCGGGATCCCCGGCACTGTGTAGCCCTTGAAGGCTGGGCGGGCTCCTGAAGCCTCAATAAATGCTTCGGCCTTCCGGTCCAGGGTCAGGGTGTCGATCCCCGGACGGATATTATCCCCGACCAGGTCCAGTACATCAACGACTATCCTTCCGGCCTTTCTGAGACTTTCGATCTCGTCCCTGTTCTTGATCGATATCATGGTCTTGTCAGCCGACTGCCTTTTCGATGGCAGTTACAACCTGTTCTCCTGTCTGTCCCGCGTCAACCCGGACAAG
Source organism: uncultured Synergistaceae bacterium (assembly GCA_964486375.1). GTDB lineage: Bacteria > Synergistota > Synergistia > Synergistales > Thermovirgaceae > UBA4066. The sequence continues at coordinate 2,010 of CAZAMZ010000243.1, forward strand.
CTGGCCTTTCTTTTCGTAATACTCTATCAGGGGTGCCGTCTGTTCACGGTAGACCTCGAGCCTTTTCAGGACCACTCCTTCGCTGTCGTCATCCCTCTGTTCCAGGTTGCCGCCGCAGCGGTCGCATATCCCAGGGATCCTGGTCCTCTTGAACTTCACGTTGTAGATCTCGCCGCAACTCCCGCAGACCCTCCTGCCGGTCAGACGGTCGACCACCAGGTCCCTGGTCGCCTCGAACAGGACGACCCCGTCAAGCCTGATACCCAGTTTTGAGAGAAGTCCGTCGAGGGCCTCAGCCTGGGGTACTGTCCTGGGGAAACCGTCAAGAATGAACCCCTTCCGGCAGTCCGGGCCGGCAAGCCTTTCTTCCATCATGGCGATTATCACGTCATCGGGGACCAGCTTGCCTGAATCCATATATCCCCTGGCCGTCTTGCCCAGCGGGGTGCCGTTCCTGACGTTGTCCCTGAGGATATCACCGGTGGATATATGGGCGATGCCAAGCCTCTCCCTTAATACAGCGGCCTGGGTTCCCTTTCCCGCTCCCGGAGGTCCAAGGAAGATAACCTTCATGATCCGGCCCTCCTAGAATTTCAGGAGCCCCGCGGTCTTGCCTTTGGACCGCTTTAGAATACCCTCGTAATGCCTCA
>CAZAMZ010000244.1:0-2649 GCA_964486375.1 uncultured Synergistaceae bacterium
CGCAGTAGTTCGTAAGGTCCGTCAGGATCACAAGGACCTGGTAGTCTCTCTCGAAGGCGAGGTATTCCGCACAGGTAAGGGCAAGACGGGGGGTGGTTATCCTTTCGATGGCCGGGTCGTCGGCCAGGTTGACGAACATGACCGTCCTTTCAATGGCTCCCGTCTTCCGGAAATCCTCCATGAAAAAGTAGGCCTCTTCAAAAGTGATCCCCATCGCCGCGAAAACAACGGCAAAGTCTTCATGCCCGCCAAGCACGGTCGACTGCCTTGCTACCTGTGCAGCGATCCTGTTGTGGGGCATTCCGCTTCCGGAAAAGATGGGCAGTTTCTGCCCCCTTACCATCGGATTCATTCCATCAATGGTTGAGATCCCTGTCTGAATAAATTCGGAAGGATAATCCCGCGAATAAGGGTTTATGGGGTATCCGTTCACATCCAGGGTCTTGTCAGGGATAATGGCAACCCCTCCGTCTATCGGTTCCCCTCTTCCATTGAATATCCTGCCCAGTAATTCTTTGCTGACAGGGAGTTCGAGTACTTTCCCCATGAAAACGACTTTGGTACTGTCGAGGTCTATCCCTGTAGTACCTTCAAAAACCTGCACTAGAGCGTTATTCCGAGTTATCTCAAGCACTCTTCCCCTTCTTCGCTCCCCGTTAGCCAGCTCGATCTCCACCAGCTCGTCGTAACGTACATCCTCGGTTTTCTCTACCACAAGAAGCGGACCGGAAAGGTTTGATATGGTCCTGTATTCCTTAGGCAACATCTCCCATGCCCCCTTCCGGAAGCAGTTTCTCTACTTCCTTTTTCATTTGCGGGAGTAGATCATCGATCTTGTCCAGTTCCTTTTCATCCACGTATCTCATCCTTGCGATCTGATCCCTGACCGGCAGAGAGAAGACTTCCTGAATTGTTGAACCCCTTTCCAGGGCATCCTTGCAAAGATGGTGGAAACTGATGATATTCCTCAGCATTCTGAATTGCTTGTCCATTGACGCAAAAGTGTCGACCTCGTGGAAGGCGTTCTGATGAAGAAAGTCCTCGCGAAGTGACTTGGATGTCTCAAGTATCATTCTTTCCTGCCTTGAAAGGGCATCAATGCCTACAAGCCGCACTATCTCCCTGAGCCTGTCCTCTTCCTCAAGCAGGGACATGGCCTCGGTCCTTAGTGCGCTCCACTCGCCATCGTAAAGATTGTCCCAGTATTCGCCCAGTTTTTCAGCGTACAGGGAATAGCTCAAAAGCCAGTTTATGGCGGGGAAATGTCTCTGATAGGCAAGATTTGCATCCAGACCCCAGAAGACCTTGGTAACCCTCAGGGTGTTCTGGCTGACAGGTTCGGAAAGGTCACCGCCCGGTGGGGATACAGCTCCTATCGAGGTGATCGAACCTTCCCTTCCGTCATTGCCAAGACATATAGCCCTGCCTGCCCTCTCATAGAAACTGGCAAGCCTCGTTCCGAGGTAAGCAGGGTAACCTTCCTCGCCTGGCATCTCTTCCAGCCTTCCGGAGATCTCCCTCAGGGCCTCCGCCCAACGGCTTGTGGAGTCAGCCATTAGGGCGACAGAATAACCCATATCCCGGTAATATTCTGCAATGGTAATACCAGTGTATATGCTGGCCTCTCTCGCGGCGACAGGCATGTTTGAAGTATTTGCTATCAGTACCGTCCTTTTCATAAGGGGTTCACCTGATCTCGGGTCCTCAAGCTCCGGAAACTCTAAAAGGACGTCTGTCATTTCATTTCCCCGTTCTCCGCAACCGACGTAAACAACTATCTCGGCATCAGCCCATTTCGCAAGCTGGTGCTGGATTACGGTCTTCCCGGATCCGAAAGGTCCCGGTACGCATGCAGCCCCGCCCCGGGAAAGAGGGAAAAATGTATCGACAACACGCTGCCCCGTCGTCAGGGGGACATTGGGAGCGAGCCTCTGCAGGACAGGTCTGGGACTCCTTACAGGCCACCTTCTCAGCATTGCGACTTCAGTATCTTTCTCCCCGTCAGTTATGACTGCAACGGTTTCTTCAACGGTAAAAGAACCTCTGGAAATACTTTTCACCTTTCCGCGAACACCATGTGGAACAAGGACCCTGTGCTTTACGAGGACTGTTTCATCCACGGTGCCGAGGAGATCACCCTCCCCCACCTCAGTCCCCTCCTCGACAGCAGGTTCAAAATCCCATTTTTTGGACCGGCCTATCGCTGGAACATTGATCCCTCTGGAGATGAAAGGGCTTTCCGCAGCCTTCTCGATCAGGTTCAAGGGTCTCTGGACACCATCATAGAACTGCTCGATCAGCCCGGGACCAAGTTCAACGCTTAAAGGCGCTCCAGTGCTTTCAACCGGTTCACCCGGCTTAAGCCCGGAAGTCTCCTCGTAAACCTGGATAGAAGCCGTTGAACCCTTGAGTTCGATGATCTCTCCCACAAGACCGAGATCCCCGACCCTTACTACGTCGTACATTCCCGCGCCGCTCATCCCGTCTGCAACGACAAGCGGGCCGGAAATTTTGGCAATGGAACCGATAATTTTCTCTTTAATGGCCAATAATATCCCCTCCGCGTACACTCTTGTCTTAAGGTGGCTACCTATTTGACGGCAAAAATATCCATCCCGACCGCTCTTTCAACGCTGTCCCTGATGGATT
>CAZAMZ010000245.1:0-2644 GCA_964486375.1 uncultured Synergistaceae bacterium
AAGACTTGATTACTTGAAAAGTGTTTACCTGAGGCTTCAGCCATTGATTCATACTCTCGAAGCGTTTCCTCCGGAGTCAACAGGTTGGCGGATCTCGATGAAATGATCCTTTTCTCTGGACGGCTGCATATGTGGATCGACTCCCTTATCCCCTGGGAGGCGATTAATGAACAGTTTGTAAAGAAGTATCAGTAGGAATATCGGAATAACGACTTGAATAAGGAGGGGTTTTTATGGAACTTCGTACTCCGTATTTTTCGCAACATGTGGCACACGGTGCCACCCTTCTCCCCGAGGGAGGCTGGAGGCTGGTACTCAAGTATCAGGACAAGTTGGAAGAGATCATGTCGGTTATCAACGATGTCGGGTTTATCGATTTTTCCTCCATGGGAACCTATATCGTAGCTGGGCCGGAAGCTCTGGAAGTCCTTCAGCATATCTGCGTCAACGATATTGAAAAGCTGAAACCCGGGAAGGGACTTTATACCCAGATCTGCGATGATGCCGGGGCTATCACGGATGATATTACCGTTTTTCAGATGCGGAAGGGCCAATACCTGGTTGTTACAAGTACTGCGGGGGCTATCCGTACCCAGAAACTGCTGAAACAATACCGCGAAACCAAAGATATTTATGTGGTTGACGCAAATTTCGGCGTCCTTTGCTTTGGGGGTCCCAAGTCCCGCGATTTTATTTCAAGCCTCGCACCAGAAGCGGCCAACCTGAAATTCTTTGACTGCGTCGTAGCAGAAATTCCTGCGGAAAATGCAACCGTACCCTGTCTCATTGCCAGGGCGGGAATTACTGGTGAACTTGGTTACGAGATCTACTCCTCGGCCAAATTCAACGAAGCCCTCTGGAAGGCACTGATGGAAAAGGGCAAAGAATACAACCTCAAACCCATTGGGCTCCAGGCCATCGATTCGGTAAGCCTGGAAAAGGGCTATCTTGCAGGAAAGGATTTCTACCCCGGCGCAACCCCGATCCAGCTGAATATCGGATGGACCATCAGGTTTGACAAGAAGGATTTTTTGGGGAAAAAAGCACTTCTTGCACAGAAAGAGAAGGGGCCCGAGACCCGTCTGGCGGGATTTGAGGTAGTTGGCACTGACGAGGTCGTCAATATCGACATCGATATTTTCCTTGATGCAGATTCCGTCGGAAAAATCACAAGAGCCAACTACGGCTACAGGGTGAAAAAAAGTATAGCCATGGGCTGGGTCAAGACCAGCCACTGGAAGGAGGGGGGAATATACGAGGTAAAAGACGGCGATAAGGTTTACAGCCTCAAAATGGTGCCTGTTCCTTTCTATGATCCTGAACACAAAGTGTTGAAAGGCTAGTCTGTTTTTTCCAAGGCCCTAGTAGAGAGGAGCGATGAATAGTGGAGAAAATCGAGAGGGAGTATGACAGGAACCATTATTTTGTGGATCAGTCAGGGTTAAGAGGAGCCTGGGGCACACGTTTTGGATATCTGATTGCCTTGTGGTTTGCGTCTGTGGGGGTAGGGAATGTCTGGCGTTTCCCCTGGCAGGCCGCTGCAAACGGAGGCGGGGCGTTCGTGATCCCCGTTATGGTGTTCATCCTGAGCCTGAGTCTGCCGGCAGTTATGGGAGAAGGGGTTGTGGGGAAGTACGGCCAGGGGGGTCCGGTGCAGTCGTTCAGGAAAATTGGAGGCAGCCTGCGCGGAACCGGTATAGCGATGATAGTTCTGAACGCCTTTGTGGCCTACTATTTCATCGTAGTAGCCCACTCCTTCGTTTTTCTTATGGCCTCTTTTACCCCCCTGATTGGAGATCCTGCAGGTCTATGGGCATCCTATACCGGGACCCCTCATTATGTACTGGGGGCTTTCATACTGATGGTGATCCTTTCAGTTATCCCTGCCTACCTGGGCGTCAACAAGGGCATTGAAAAGGTATCCATCTATATGGGCGTCACATGCATCATTGTTCTTGTAATCGGGGCCTTGAGAGCCGTTACGCTACCCGGGGCCTGGGAGGGGATAAATTACTACCTCAAGCCTGACTGGTCAAAAATGTTCACTATTAATGTCCTGACCGCTGCTATGGCACAAGCATATTTCTCCTTCGGACCCGGCTGGGGCTGGTTCCTGACTTTGTCAAGCTATGCAAAATATCATGAGGATACCGGCCGTGCCCAGGTGACCACCGGATTTGCCGACACATCTATTGCCCTCCTGGCAGGCTTCTGTGTTTTCCCTGTTCTTTTTGCTTTCAACCTTGGGACAGATCTTGGAGGCCAATCTTCCTTTGTCGCATTGTCTCTTCTTTTCAGCCAGATGGCAGGTGGGCGGATCTTTACTATTCTTTTCTACCTTGCCTTCTTCTTTGCCGCCTATACCTGCGGATATGTCCTGGTCGATGTTACCGGTTCGTTCTTCCAGGATGCCATCCAGGTCTCGCGCAAGAAATCTCTTATCATTGCCGGTGCCTTGCTGGTGGCAATGGGTACTTTGCCAACGCTTAACGAGAATATTTTCAACACTGTCGATACGCTTTTCGGATATTACTTCCTTCCAATGGCCGTCACCCTCCAGGCTATTGCGGCTGGCTGGATATTCTCTGCAGAAAGATTACGGAAGACCGTGATGAATCCATGGGGGAACGGCTATATAGGTCCC
>CAZAMZ010000246.1:0-2641 GCA_964486375.1 uncultured Synergistaceae bacterium
AGGATCGTTATCGACCTGAATCCGCCAGGCAAGGATCCAGCCCCGGAGATCACGGCCCTTCATGGCCTGATACCTGCTCCTGCAACCCATGGCCCGGGACCGCACTCATCGGTTCTTAAACTTCCCAGGGAAGATGTCACCATAGGAGACGGTTTTTCCGCAAGATCCTTCTCATTCGATATTCCCCCTCTGTGGAAGATAAGGCAGGGCAGTTCTCTGAACCTGAACCTTGAAACCGGCGGCATGGGAAAAAACGCCCTGCTCACCATTCTCCTTGTCATGAACGGATCCCCTGTGAAAACCCTGGTCCTCGAGTCAGCGAAGGGAAGTCCCGGGGCCATACCAATTCCCCTGTCCCCGCACCTTTTCAAGGTGGGCAAAAACGTTCTGACCATTGGCGCCTCGATCGATTCGAAAGACAGGCATCAGAAAAGCGGGGGAGAGAACCTGGGCATCCGCGACAGAAGTTTCCTGAGGCTGAACTTTCTCCCGGCCAATGACCTCAGGATCAAGGATATGGCCTCACCTTTCGAAGCGTCAGTCATCAAACCTGGAGAAGGGGTTGCCGCAGTTCTTCCCGACAGACCCGAGCCGGCCGAAATAGAGGCGGCTTTGGTTATCCTACTGTCGTGGGCCGGAAAGGCAGGGGATGAAGCGTTCTCCCCCAGGATCATATTTCAGGAGGAACTGGACAACAGGACGGCGGATTCCTTCCACCTGGTCTACCTGGGGAGGACATCTTCTCTTCCCGCCAAGGTCCTGGAGGCTTTCGGATCCGGCGGGAATGAAGGTCCGGGGAGTTCTCTTTCGTCTTTTTTGAACGTTCAGGGGAAAGCCCGGCTGCTAGTGACCTCTGGAACGGCTGAAGGGGTCCTTTCCGGCGCAAGGTCTTTGCTTGATCCCGACCTCTCTGAAAAGATGGATTCAGGTAAGGTCCTGTTGGGACCGGGTACGGTCCACGAGGAAAGGGTAACGTATAAAACCCGTGAAGATATCCTGTTCGGAAGGCTGTTCGGCGGGGATATCCTGTTCAGCGGAACCGGGAGCCAGGAGAAAAGATCCCTGGTCGCCCTGCCTCCCGAAGGAGCGGTAAAGGGCAAGCCGGAACTGGTCCTTGACTACCGCTATTCCCCTGTCCTGGACAACACTAAATCAACCCTGACAGTGGAATTGGGCGATGCCGCAGCCAGTACGGTTCCCCTGGGAAAGAGATCTTCCGGAGAGGGGCGCCTGGTGGTGGAAGTGCCGCGATCCCTCCTGGGGGCAGGTCCTTTTGATATCAGGTTCAGGATCTCTCTTGAGACGGCAGGCGAAGAAAAGGCAAAGGGGCTTGAAGATGCAGCCTGGCTTTTGATAGAAAGCGCATCCCGTTTTGAACTTTCTGCCGGGAAAGAGGACCTGGCGCCGCTTTTCGAAAACCTTCCCCATGCTTTTCCCGGAAGGGAAATTTCGATCTTTGCCGGACCGGGAACAAGGGGGGAACATCTTGCCGCCCTGGTGAGGATGCTTATCGACTGGAACCGTTACCTTGCCTCTGACCTCAGGGTCAAGGTAAAATCCCTTTCCTCGTTTTCCCGGGATGAACCCGAAGGCAGTTCGATAATTACAGGTGCGCTGGGTGATATCGTCCGGAGCGGGGCACCCCTTGCGGTAGGTTACGAGGAGGCGTCAGGAAGGATAAGTTCCGGGCCGAAGGTCCGTGTGAGGAAGGAACACGAGCTGGGGTCGGTATACCTGCAGGTGCTGGGGACCAGGGACCGGGGACCGGCCCTTTTGATCGGATGGCCCCCGGAAAGGTCCGGAGATGGGATCTTCACCGGAAGTATCAGATTTTCTTCACTCAGGGGCGACGTGAACCTCATTTCACCCAATGGAGAAGTCGCCTCCTATTACGTGAATACCCCTGAACCCGGGGAGAGTTTCCTGCGATCCAGGCCGGGCCTGAGGATATTCCTCGGTCTTTTTGCCATGGGCCTTTCACTGGCCCTGCTTGCCCTTTTCGTCTACCATATCAGGTTAAAATACCCGCCGCGACCACCGGCAGACGGTCCCGGAGGATAGAGGCATACCTTCTCCCCCGGCCGGTAAATATTTCCTGGAGCTGTGAAACATGGACGAAAGATCTTCGGAACACGAAAACTTCATGAGAATGGCGCTGCAGGAGGCCGCGAAAGGGGCCGAGTCGGGAGAAGTTCCCATCGGGTCCGTGGTCGTCCTTGACGGTAAGGTAATCGGTCGGGGGCATAACCTGAGGGAAACCCTCCAGGATCCGTCCGCCCATGCCGAAATGCTGGCCCTCAGGGAAGCCGCCGCCGAACAGGGCAGGTGGATCCTCGAGGACTGCATTGTATATTCGACCCTTGAACCATGCCCGATGTGCGCTGCCGCAATGGTCCAGTCCAGGGTCAGACATATAGTGTTCGGGGCAAGGGATCTCCGCTGGGGGGCCTGCGGGACCCTTTACGATATTGCAAGGGACTCCAGGCTGAATCACCAGTGCATAGTAACGGGTGGCATACTCGCGGAAGAATGTGCTAAAATGCTCCGGGAGTTCTTCCAGGCCCTTCGAACAAGGGGGCAGGGGAAGGGTGGAGGGATGGCCGAGTGGTCGAAGGCGGGCGACTCGAAATCGTCTAGGCGG
>CAZAMZ010000247.1:0-2641 GCA_964486375.1 uncultured Synergistaceae bacterium
TGTTGCCCGGGGGATACCGGCATTTCAGTCTGAATATATCGAGGTGGTAGGGTGAGCAGTCCAAACGGCGCAAGACGCGTTGTAAACACGCTTGAGTCCCTGGGTGTTTCCGTTGTTTTCGGCATCCCGGGAATACATAACCTGGATATTTACACCGCTCTTACAGAGAGCAAGATCCGTCACATCACGGCCCGCCACGAACAGGGCGCGGGTTTTATGGCCGACGGATACGCCAGATCCACCGGGGAGACCGGGGTCGCCCTGGTCATCTCAGGCCCCGGTCTTACGAACATTCTTACCCCTATGGCACAGGCTCTTCACGATTCGATCCCCATGCTCGTGATATCCAGCCAGATACCAATCCCCTTCATAGGCAGGGGATGCGGTTTCCTCCACGAACTTCCCGACAGCTTTGCCCTTGCACAGGGAGTCTCCAAAAAAAGCTTTCCCATTGGATCGCCGGAAGAGATACCTTCGGTTATCCGGTCGGCATGGCATCTGGCCTCTGACGGACGCCCGGGTCCCGTCCACGTGGAGATCCCCATGGACATTTTGGGACAGGTCAGCGGCGATAAGGTTTCTTTTCCGGATTCACCACCCTCCAACCCGGAGCCTCTTGCACCCGAAGGTTCTATCGCCCGGACGGCGGATCTTCTGGACAGGTCCTCCTTCCCGGTGATCATTGCCGGAGGCGGCTCCTGTGGTGCCATTGAAGCCCTCTCCAGACTTGGGGAAATATCAGGCGCCATGATCATCGAGACCTGCGCAGGCAAGGGCACTGTCGATGAAAGAAACTCCCTCTGCCTGGGAGCAAGAACACATTTCCCGTGCGTCAGGGAGGCACTTTCAAAGGCAGACCTCATTCTCGCCTTCGGGACGGAACTCTCGCCGACGGATCTCTGGGAAAAGCCGCTACCCGTGAACGGCACCCTTGTCCAGGTCGATCTCGACCCGGCAAATTTCAGCCGGAACGGATCTGCCGATATCGGGATAACCGCCGATGCAAACGAGATCGCTTCGGCTCTTCTGCAGAAGATATCTCCCAACCCTTCAAGGTCGGCCAGAACACAGGAACAGGTGGGCAAACTGAAAGAAAAGGCCCGTGAAGAACTGGCCTCAGTGACAGGCATGGGAGACGAACTTGGCTCCATGTGCGACCTTGTCCACATCCTTCGCGAAGCCGTACCCGGGGAAGGAGTCCTTTTCGCCGACATGACGGGGCCAGCCTATGTAGCCATAAGCGAGTACCCGGCGTTTCGTCCCCGTACATTCCTGCACCCCGTTGGGTTCGGGACCCTGGGACTTGCCATGCCTGCCGCTATCGGGGCTGCTATCGCCAGGCCTTCAAGACCTGTCTGCGTTCTCGCCGGTGACGGGGGATTCCAGTTCACCCTCCCGGAACTCGCAGTCGGTGTCCAGGAAAGACTGCCGATCCCCATAGTGATATGGAACGACCATGGCTTCGGGGAGATAAGGAGAAATGAGAATGCCCGGCATCCCGGCATCTTCATAGCCGTCGACAACACACCGCCGGATCTTGCCCTGCTTGCTTCGGCCTACGGTGCCAGGTACTCGAAGCCGGGGGATCCCCGGACCCTTGCCGCTTCCATAAGGCAGGCTTTCTCTGCCGAGGTCCCCACGATAATCGAGTGCACTCCGGGAAAAGGAGGGTCCGCCGGTGACCGTTAAGGGGCTGCGGCCCGAAGTTCTTTCCATGGAGACCTACGTCCCGGGAAAGACCATAGAGGAAGTCCGGAGGGAACTCGGGCTCGAGAGGATCGTAAAACTGGGATCCAACGAGAACCCTTACGCCCCCTTCCCGGCAGCCCTTGAGGCCATGAGATCGGAAGTGGAGAACGCCAACCGCTACCCTGATATCGCCTTCGAGGAGATAAAGGACCTTCTGGCCCATATCCACGGAACAGGTCCCGAAAACATAGCAATATCACATGGTGCCGAAGGGATGCTCCAGGCCATGGGCAAGTGTTTTATCGGGCCGGGAGACGAGGTGATCCTCCCGTCGGCCACTTACGGCCTTTACAAAGAGATATCCAGGCTGATGGGCGCGAGGATCCTTGAGATCCCCATGGACGGCCGCCGCTCCATAGACATGGAATGCTTAAAAAATGCCGTATCGGGCAAGACCAGGCTCATCTGGCTCTGCAACCCCAACAACCCCACCGGTACCGTGTTTGAACCGTATCTGTTGAGCTCCCTCCTGGAGGCCATCCCGGACAGCGCATGGGTGGTGCTGGACGAAGCATACGCCGAATTCGCACACCCCGGGGACCTCCCCGACAGGGCACGGCTGATCCTTGAAGGGAAGAACCTAATTTCGGTGAGGACCTTCTCCAAGGCCTACGGTTTGGCCGGGGCAAGGCTGGGTTACGGGATTGCCCGGGAAGAGGTGATCACCGCCATCGACACCGTCAGCGAACCTTTCAATGCCAACAGGCTGGGGATCGCTGCCGGCGTTGCGGTTCTGACGAAAGACAGGAAGGCCTGCGAAAGGGCCAGGCTCCTCATCGTCTCCGAAAGGGAAAGGGTTTCCCGTCATCTCGAAATGATGGGGCTGGATGTGGTCCCTTCAAAGGCCAACTTCATATTCTTCGAGACCCCTTACCCTGCGGATGATGTGGCC
>CAZAMZ010000248.1:0-2633 GCA_964486375.1 uncultured Synergistaceae bacterium
TCGGCCTGGCATCCTTTGGCAGCGTCTTCCGTGGGCGGCAGCTGCAGCCAGTAGGGCTCACCGATGAGGATAATTCCCCCGGTGCGGAGGCTCTTCGCCAGAAGATCTATGGTGCCGGCTACCCCTCCGCCGATCCACGTGGCACCGACACAGGCTGCCACATCGACCTTTTCGTCGGCGACGTATCCGGCAGCGTCGGCGTGGACGAACTCGACCCGATCGGCGACGCCGAGCTCTTCAGCGCGAAGTTTCGCCTGATCGGAGAACAACTGGCTCATGTCGATACCGGTGCCGACGATCCCGAAATCGCGTGCCCATGTGCACAGCATCTCCCCCGAACCGCTGCCGAGGTCGAGCACACGGGCCCCCGGTTCCAGGCGCAAAACCCTGCCGAGAGTGGCGAACTTTTCGGGTGTGAAGGGGTTATGGATCCGGTGAGCACTTTCGCTGATGTTGAAGATCCGTGGTATGTCCACCATGGAAGACTCCTCTCGTATTTCAAAAAAATAGTTCTCGCTGGATCTCAAGGAATCGCTCCTTGAGGTCTTCCCATTCAACCTGCTTTCTCATCACAGGCCAGGGTTCGGTTTCGGCATCGTCGAACCAGGACAGGCTCTTTATCATGTGGTAGGTGTTGATCCTGGCGCCAGGGTATTTTTTCCCCAAAAGGGGGAAAAGTTCCTTCAGGGAGAGGCCCTCCCGGTCGAGAAAATACAGGTCGAGGAAATCCTTGATGGAACCCCGATTGGCCAGAGCGGTCCACTTCATGATCCCGATGTCGGTCAGGGAGGCTACCCGCAATCCTGGAAGATCCGGGAATTCCAGGAAAGGTTCAAGAACAGGGTTGGGGTAACAAAGCCATGTAACCTGGGTGTTGTCTATCCATCCTATAAAGGTCCCTGGCCCTGTCTCGCCGACCTTGACCTCGCCGAACCGTTCCAACCGCCGAGACAATATTCCGGGGTCGAAGTTTTCCGGGGTAAACCAGTCAAAATCCACCGATTCCCGGTGACCCATCATGATAGCCAGGGCGGTTCCCCCAGCCAGGTAAGACCTGGCCACCGGGGGATCAAAGGCAAGGTTTTTCAGCAGGCTCAGTCTTGGCGGATCGAGAATGTCCCAAAACATTTCATCTCATCCTCATCGAGATTGTAGATGTTTTTCCAGCAAAGCGCCGTCTTCCTGGTCAGGCGGCGACTCTCCTTTACAACCCTGTAAATACTCTCTTCGGAGAAATTTCTGCGAAGCCAGGCAAGGGCCTGCTGGTCCCCCATGTTGAGAACCCGCTCGATGATGAAACTCTCGTGTCGATCCAGGTCAAGTTTCGAAAGATCCACGTCCCAGAAAAGGTGGAAAAACTCTTCAGGAACAGCTCTTTCCCCCGTTTTCATTGTTTGTCACCCCTCCGTGGATAATCATACCATTGTTGGCATTCTGCAATAACCAGCCTGGCAAAGGATCCCGGGTACAGCATTGCCCCTGATATTCCCTGTCTTGATCAATTAGTCAAAAGCGCAGGCCCCTATGTCTTTGTTCTTGGACACCTGGGAGATGTTGTTCGATAATCAAACTAATTTCAAATTCATTTAATGTCATACTTTGATAACATACAACCTGGACAGGCAATAAACAAGAAAAAACTTAAGCATGTGCGGGAGGGCTGAACCGATATCAAGATCGTCGAAAATGACCCGCTAAATACGGCCGTTCTGGAAAAGATGTTAAGCGACCCGGAGGATCTTCACCTTGTCTGGCCCGTCGCGCATTGGCCCTTCGATCACGGACAATGGGAACAGGTGCTTGATCCGGCTAAAGGGGCGATCTCCTTCCTCGTGTATGAGGGGGAAACCCTCATCGGGCACGCGGCCCTGGACCGGGCAGAAGACCCCGATACGCGGATGGTCCGGTTCCTCTACATCGCTCCGGAGTATCGGAGCAAAGGAGCGGGGCAACGGATGATCGCCCTTCTGGAGGAGTACGCCAGGGAGAGGCTTGGTGCAAAGCGATTGGAACTGAAGGTCCGCAGCTTCAACAACCGCGCAAGAAGATGCTACGAGAAATGCGGCTTCACCGAATTTTTCAGGGAAGACACCAAAGTGATGATGGGCAAGGATATATGAACGGCTTTGGAAAAATCCAGGCTGGTGTTATTCGTGGTCTTTCATCAAATGTGTAGATCTGAACAACTATTAGATTTGCAGCCTGCAAGAAAGCATATTAAGGGAGGCTATTCTTTCTCCAGAAGCGCTCTCAATCTCTGGATCAGGGAAGGGAGATCTTCCTGAATGATATCCCAGAGGATATCCAGATCGACAGCATCATAACCATGGATCAGCCGGTTTCTGAGCCCGATCATTTCGATCCACGGAATATCCGGATATTGCTCCCGGGTCTGGGAAGAAACCCTTGCAGCTGCCTCTCCGATAATCTCGACCAGCCTTGTCAGGGCCAACTCAAGCTTCCGGTCTGTCGCAAGTGTTTCCCTTGTTGTCTCGCTTGCCAGGTTTTTCGCTTCTTCCGCATACTCCATCATATGCTTCAGTCTTGTGTGGTCCTTAGGCTGCATCATAAAGAACCTCAGCCTGGAGCTGGACTTCCTCCCGGAAGTGTCTGCTCAGGAATCCCGGCGTATT
>CAZAMZ010000249.1:0-2613 GCA_964486375.1 uncultured Synergistaceae bacterium
ATGAGGGATGACCTTTTCGCCGAGGAGTTCACGAGGCTGCTGAAGGAGTACGTCGGAAGACCCTCCGCGTTGACATACTGTGCGAACATAACAAGGGAATACGGCGGGGGCAGGCTTTTCCTCAAACGTGAGGATCTTAACCATACCGGAGCACACAAGATCAATAACACCATAGGCCAGGCGCTCCTTGCAAAGCGGATGGGCAAAAAGGAACTGATCGCCGAGACCGGGGCAGGCATGCACGGGACCGCAACAGCCACTGTTGCAGCCCTTATGGACATGGGATGCACCATCTACATGGGAGAGGTCGACGTACACAGACAGGCCCCCAATGTATCCCGAATGAAGGCCCTTGGGGCGGAAGTGGTCTCAGTCACTCACGGCCAGAAAACACTCAAGGAGGCCGTCGACGCAGCTCTTGAAGCCTACGTGTTGAACCCAGAGACCTTTTACCTGCTTGGTTCAGCCGTTGGTCCCCACCCCTACCCGACGATCGTCCGCCAGTTCCAGAGCGTGATAGGCAAGGAGGCCAGGGAGCAGTTCCTCGAAAGGGAGGGTAAACTCCCCGACCACGTTCTGGCCTGTGTCGGGGGAGGCAGCAACGCCATAGGGATCTTCTCCGGTTTCCTGGATGACCAAGGGGTGGGTATCATGGGCGTGGAACCGGCTGGCAGAGGGCTTGAGACGAACGAACACGCTGCTACCCTTGTAGCAGGCAAACCTGGCATCATACATGGTTTCAGGACCTATGTCCTTACCGATAATGACGGTGAGCCGGCCCCGGTCTATTCAATATCCGCAGGGCTTGACTATCCCGGCGTAGGCCCCGAGCATGCCTTCCTGATGGAGAGCGGGAGGGTGTCCTATGTTTCTGTCACCGATGACGAAGCCGTTGAAGCCTTCAGGATCCTCTGCAGGCAGGAGGGGATCATCCCTGCCCTTGAGAGCTCTCATGCGTTGGCCCAGGCGCTGAAGATGCTTCCCGAACTTCCGAAGGACCAGACCGTTCTTGTTAACCTGTCGGGAAGAGGAGACAAGGATCTGGATTCGGTCCTGCCGCTGCTGGGCTTGTAAGGTGAAATAAGTACCGGTAATTCTGTCCCTGCCGGGAGGCTTTCCGGGTAAACGTCATGACTGAAGATGTTTCTGGATCCTTTCAGGTGGCATACGTCCCGGAAAAGCTCCGGCAGGGCAGGCAAACGATATGGAAATACTGCTTGATGATCTCTGAGGGCCCTCGCTCCTGTCTGCTTCCCCGGTTTTGTCCTCTTGGAGTAAAATCGTCTGGAGCATATCCGGATCTGACGGGAGGACAAGCGGCTTTCAATGAAAAACGACAGGGCGAAACGGGCTGAAAGAGTCTCCTGGACAGGTTTGTGGGTCAACGCAGTGCTTAGTGCCTTCAAACTTTTCGCGGGTTTTTCCGGCAACAGTGCAGCCATGATCGCCGATGCCGTGCACTCCCTCTCCGACCTTGCCACCGACATCGTGGCTGTCATCGGTTTCAGGCAGACAGGACGTCCGATAGACCGCTCTCATGACTACGGGCACGGTAAGTTCGAAACGCTGACCACGGTCATAGTCGGTGCCTCGCTTATGGCGGTAGCAGCAGGCATCTTCCTTGGGGGCGGCGAAAGGGTCCTGGCCGTAATGAGGGGGGAAGTCATACCCAGGCCGGGCTTGATAGCCCTTGTTGCCGCAGCCCTGTCGATTCTTGTAAAGGAAATTCTTTTCCTTTTCACGAAAAGAGCAGCCTTGAGGCTTTCCAGCGATGCCCTGATGGCGAAGGCCTGGGATCACCGCTCGGACGCACTCTCATCGGTGGGGACCATGCTGGGTATCGGGGGGGCCATTTTTCTGGGTCCAAAGGCCCGGATCCTTGACCCTATAGCCGCCCTGGTAGTAGCCGCAGCAATAGTGAGGGTGGCCCTTCCGATAACCGTCAGGAGCATCAGCGAACTTTTGGAGGAGTCCCTCTCCAGCGAAGAGGAAGAGGAGATAATTGATGCCATACTGCATGTACCCGGGGTCATTGGCGCCCACCATCTGAGGACCAGGCGCATCGGGTCCGATATTGCCCTCGAAGTCCATATACTGGTCGACCGGGTCCTCGATATTGCCTCGGCTCATGATATCTCGACAGAGGTAGAGTCCGCCGTAAGGGAAAAATACGGCCAGGGGGCGTTCGTATCCGTCCACGTTGAACCGCAGTCAGAAGAGCTTCCGGGTCCCGTCCTTTTCGATGACGGGCATAACGGTTTGGAGGAAGGACCCGGACACCACCAGAGGGACTTCGAAAGCCTCATGAAATAGGTGCAGTGAAACCCACATTCAGCCTAAAGTGGTTTTACCGCCGATATCCACGCCCCTGCAGCTGCGTCCTTTGCATCTATGGCAGCAGCACCGGGCATGTCGGGAAACATTTCCTGAAGCTGTTGCGGGGTGAATTCGTAAACTTTTGTTGGAGAGACTTGCACCTCCCTGAACCCTGCCGCCTTGAGTTTTTCGGCGTATTCATCCTTGCCCAGGGCCCCGGCGATGCATCCGGCCCAGGCGTCGATGCTGCTCCGGATCTCCTCAGGCACCGGCCTCAGGAATACCACATCGGAAACG
>CAZAMZ010000250.1:0-2547 GCA_964486375.1 uncultured Synergistaceae bacterium
TATCAGCCCTTTTTCAATATCGACCTCAAGATGGGTGAGAGGTATCCTTATGTCAGGGTGACCGATGAACCTTACCCTCGGATGGTGGTCACAAGGCACCGCGAAAAGGGCGGTACAGGATACATAGGCCCCTTTGTGAGCGCCGGGGAACTCAGGCAGATGCTGCGTCTCGTTGAAAGGTATTTCCCTTTGAGGATATGCCGTTCCTCTTCCGGAAAGGGGCCCTGGCAGGAAAGGCCCTGCGTGAGGCACGATCTCGGGAGATGCCCGGCGCCATGTGCGGGTTTGGCCGACCCGTCAGAATACCGTGAGAGGGTGGCCGATATCGTTCTGCTCCTCAGGGGGCAATCTGCTGACCTGGTAGGAAGGCTCAGGGAGAGGATGGACAAAGCCTCCTCAAGGATGGATTTTGAGACGGCAGCACGGTTAAGGGATACGATCCGCTCCTTATGGAAGATCTCGAGAAGACACATCTCGATGGTTTTCTCCGAGCCCCTTGACCAGGATAACTGGAACAGTATGGTCCATCTCAGGGAAGAAATGGGTCTTCCAGGTCTTCCATGGAGGATAGAAGGTTTTGACATATCTCATTTTTCGGGAGGGGAGACTTACGGGGTTTGCGTTGTCTTCGAACAGGGGCTTCCGAACCCTTCCCTTTACAGAAGATTCAGGATCAGGACTGTTGAAGGCGTTGACGACATCCGTTCCATAAGGGAGGTCATTGAAAGGAGGTACTCCAGGGTTTTAAGTGGGTCGGGGAATCTCCCCCAGCTGATCGTCATTGACGGGGGTCCCCGTCAGCTTGAATTTGCACTTGAAGCGCTCAGGTCCATTGGAATTGAGGGTATTCCCGTTCTTGCCCTTGCCAAGAGGGAAGAACTGGTTTATCTCCCGGGAAAAGAGGATCCGGTCAGCCTCAGGGAAGGAAGCCCGGCGCTTTTGCTTCTTCAGAGGGTCAGGAACGAGTCGCACAGGTTTGCCATCGCCGCCAGCCGAGACGAGGGCAGAAGGAGGATGTCCCGTTCTGAGCTTGACAAGATCCCGGGTATCGGGAAGATCATTTCCGCCAGGCTTCTTGCGACCTTCGGCAGCGTTGCAGGTATTGAACGTTCAGAGGTAGATGATATTTCAAGGGTTAAGGGAGTTGGAAAGAAAACTGCGGAAAGAATAAAGTCATTTCTTACTGGAACGGGTGAAAATGGTGAGCCGGATCGACCCGAAAACTGATAAGTATTTCATGAGCATGGCCTTGAGCATGGCTCTTAGAGGCACCGGGGCCGTAAGTCCCAATCCCCTGGTTGGATGTGTTATTGTTGATGACGAAGGAGTGGCCGGATGGGGATATCACTCCGAACTAGGCGGACCCCACGCGGAGGTAAAGGCTATCGCGATGGCCGGAACAAGGGCCAGGGGATCAACGCTTTACGTCAACCTTGAACCCTGCTGTCATTTCGGCAGGACTCCGCCCTGTGTACCATCCATAATCGCATCAGGAGTTTCAAGGGTCGTCGGAGGAATGTCCGACCCTGACCCCAGGGTTTCCTGCAGGGGTTTCAACATTCTCCGTTCCGAGGGTGTCGCAGTAACTGAGGAGGTTCTGTTCTCTGAAAGCAGGGAGATCAACAGGGGATTCATATCGCGGATAGAGAGGGGAAGACCCTGGGTAACCTTGAAAGCAGCTGTTACCCTTGACGGGAATATGGCTCTCAGTTCAGGGGAGAGCAAATGGATAACCAACGGGATGTCCCGTGCAAGGTCGCACATGTTGAGAGATCGCCATGATGCGGTTATGGTGGGGTCCGGTACCGTCCTCAGGGACGATCCGGCTCTTACAGTCAGAAGTGTTTCCGGTCGTGACCCCGTTGCTGTGGTCCTGGATCCCATGCTTCGCGTTCCCGAGGATGCCCGGATTGTCAGGGAAGGAAGTATTTTTTTCATTTCCCCGAATGCACCGGAAAAGAAAAGACAGATCCTTGAAAATAAAGGATGTCGGGTCTTTGAAAGCAAAATGACAGATGAACACAGGCTGTCCCTGATTGATAGCCTTGAAAGGCTGGCCCTGGAAGGGATCAATGATCTTCTTCTTGAATGTGGTTCTGCCCTTCTGGGTTCCTTTATCCGGGAGAGGCTTTTCGATTCTGTGTCCCTCTTCTTTTCCACAGGGTTTGCCGGTGCAGGGAAGGGAATGGGGGACGGCTTCACAATTGACAATATCACCCGTACCATAGGCGTCAGTTCAGTGTCTGTCGCAAAAGTGGATGGCGACATCTGGCTTGAGGGGGTCAACTCTTGTTCACGGGACTGGTAGAATCGACGGGAAGAATCCTTTCTTCCAGAAGGAATGGAGAGGTCATGATCCTTGATATCGGTGAAGTTCCCTTTGCAGGGGAACTCCGCAAAGGCGATTCCGTAGCCGTATCGGGAGCCTGCCTGACGGTAACGGGAAAGGGTCCTGCTTCCTTTTCTGTTGAAATGATGCCGGAAACCTTCAGGAATACAATTTTCGGGGAGGTCGGAACAGGTTATATAGTCAACCTGGAAAGGTCC
>CAZAMZ010000251.1:0-2546 GCA_964486375.1 uncultured Synergistaceae bacterium
TCCTTTCTCGCTCTATTTCTTTATTTGACTTGGTCAACTATTATTGTTAATATCATAGCCAGGTTAAACCCTTTACGGGGAGGAGAGAGTCATGGAGCGGAATAAAAGGGCAGTCTTCTTCTTTTGCGGCGAACCGATAGACCCGGTGGCCGGGAGGGTCCTGCAGGCCTCGAAACGAATACATACCCTGGAAGAGACCGACATTGTCATCGACGAAGAACCGGTCAGGAAATACACCGATCCGTCGGGCAACTCCTTCCTCTTTGTCCGGACCCAAAAGGTGGTCAGCCACGCCTACGACCGCTACCTGCCGTTAATGAACAGCCATTTCGCCGACTTCGACGTGGCCGGGATAATCACCTGGCACGCCGGTGATAACGCCCCCGACAAGATCTTCACATCCCATACCACGGGGGATGTGGATTCCGGTAACTTCGGCCCTGCAAACCCCCACTACCTGAGAAACCTGCTCCTGGCCATGGATAAGAACCGTCTGAAGGCCGGTCTTGACGATTTCTTTGTCACAACGGAGGCGACTCACTGGTCGGGAATGGTCTACGGCGGGGGGAGTCCTGATATGATCTCCCGTTTCCCTGTCCCGATGCTTGATATCGAGATCGGCAGCAGCCCGGTGTCCTGGTCCAGCGAGGCCGCTGTCAGGGTGCTGGCAGAATCGCTTTTCTCAATATTTGAAAGCGATGGCCGCAGGGTCAGAAATTTGCTCTGTGCGGGAGGCGTCCATTTTGAACGGGCTTTCTCGGGGGCGGTCTTCCAGGAATGGAGCGACTTTGCCTACGGCGTTTCCCACATCCTGGCCAACCAGTGGATTATAACCGGGCATTACGATGACGAAGACGGCCTGGAAAAACTGGAGACTTGTGTCGCCAGCATTCATGGAGATATCGAGGCGATAGCTTTCCACGACAACCTAAAAGGAGTCTACAAGGACCGCTTTCGGACCCTTGCCGGGAAGTACGGCATCCCCGTGTTCAAGCACCAGAACCTTCGCCGCCCCGAAGAGATCCCCTGGGCAGATTAATGAGAGGAGCAGGATCGATGGACAGCAAGATAGATGCATTCGTTGCAGAGATAAGGGATTTTAACCGTTTCTACACTAACTTCATCGGGCTTGTGAACCGTAACATCCTGGAAAGCCCCTACTCCCTGGCAGAAGTTCGCGTCCTGCTTGAGATCGATGCGGCAGGACAGTGCACAGCCCGTGACCTGACAAGGAAGCTCGATATAGATCCCGGCTACCTGAGCCGGATGCTGTCGCGGTTCACGAAAAACGGCCTGGTCGAGGGCTCTGTCTCGCCTTCGGACGGCAGGTCAAAGATACTTTTCCTGACCGACAAGGGGCGCCAGACCTTCCTGCAGATATCAAGCGAATCATCCCGGCAGGTGGCCAGGATCCTCGAGAAACTTCCCGAAACAGATCAGGAGAAGCTGGTCGGCTCGATGAAGTCCATCAAAAGGATCCTTTCAAACGGGAAGGGCAAGGCAATAACTATCCGGACTCACCGGATCGGAGACCTGGGGTATATCACCTACCGGCACGCTATCCTTTACCAGCAAGAGTACGGACTGGGGCCGGTGTTCGAGGAGTATTTGCTGGAGGGGCTCCTGGCGTTTTCGCGTTCGGAACAGCCCGGCACCATCTGGATAGCCGAGGACGGGGATCAGATCGTCGGTTTCAGTGCAATGGCCGGGATCGACAGCGAGACGGCCCAGTTGAGATGGTTCCTGATAGAACCCGAATACCGGGGGATCGGTCTGGGACGCCGGCTTATGACCGTGGCGATGGATCACTGCCGCGAAAAGGGCTACAGGAAGGTTTTCCTGTGGACCTTCAGTGACCTTAATGCCGCCCGCCATCTTTACAAAGAGTACGGGTTCCACATCACTGAAGAGCACCCCAACGATAGCTGGAAGGTCGGCCTGGTCGAAGAGCGCTGGGACATTACCATGGAGTGAGGGGCATCTTTGGTTTCAGTTTTCCAGATCACCGCGCGAACGGTAGAATATTATTGTATGCATACGGTCAAAATCAAGGTCTGACCCCAATGTCTTGACCCCAATGTCTGGTTTTTATAACCTGGAAAGGGCGTTGGAGAGGTCTTCGATCAGGTCGGCTGGGTCCTCTATGCCGACGGAGTAACGGACCAGGGCCTCTGGTATCCCAAGGGCCTTCCTCTCTTCAGGGGTGCATTCCACGTGGCTGGTGGTGGCCGGGATCCCTGCTATGGTCTCCACGGCGCCGAGGTTGGCCGCCTTGTGGCAGAGGGTAAGCCCCGACAGGAATCTCTTCACGGTTTCAAGCGAATCACCCTTGAGAGCGAAGCTCATCATCCCCCCGAAACCCCGCATCTGTTTTTTCGCTATTCCGTGGCCCGGGTTGGATTCCAGCCCCGGGTAGAAGACCTTGTCGATCATTGGGTGGGTTTCCAGGAACCTTGCTATGGCCATGGCGTTTTCGTTCTGGCGGGATATGCGCAGGGAAAGGGTTTTCATCCCCCGGAGGAGAAGGTATGCCGACATGGGCGCCA
>CAZAMZ010000252.1:0-2544 GCA_964486375.1 uncultured Synergistaceae bacterium
AGTGACGATAGGCCATATCGAAGCCGTTGAAGTGATCACAGGCGGCCACTCCGGAAGCCTTCTGGAGGATGGATCGGTATCAATGGAGATCGCAGGGATAATGGGATCCACCAATGAACTGGGCATGGAGAACCTTTCCACAAGGGCCATTTGAGGGACGGTGCGAAGAAAAATGAAAGAATACAGGGTAGTTCATTATATAAACCAGTTTTTTGCCGGAATAGGCGGGGAGGACAAGGCGGGGACAGAGCCCAGGTTCGAGGATTTCCCTGTGGGTTTCGGGAAGCAGATCGAGGATATCTCTGAAGGGCGCCTGAGAATTGTCAGGACGATAATCTGTGGCGACAATTTTGCAGCGGAAAACCTCGAGGAATTCGGGAACAGAGTTATTCCATGGTTCAAGGAGGTAAACGCCGACCTTCTCTTTGCCGGTCCGGCTTTCGCGGCCGGGCGTTACGGAGCAGCCTGCGGGACACTGTGCGACCGTATCGTCACGCAACTCGGTGTAATGGCCGTCTCGGGCATGCATGAGGCCAATCCCGGAGTGGACATAGCAAAAAGAACCACTTTTGTGCTGAAAACAGGGGATTCAGCAAGGAATATCGGTAAGGTGCTGCCTGAACTGGTCCGTTTCTCGCTGCGACTCCTTGACGGTGAGGAGATAGGAAGCCCCGAGGAGGAAGGATACCATCCAAGGGGAGTACGGGTTAATTTCCGCAGGGAAGAGCGGGGTTCGAAAAGGGCGCTGTCCATGCTTATGAAAAAACTGCGTAATGAGCCTTTCGAGACTGAATTGCCTATGCCTGTCTATGATCTTGTTCCGCCAGCACCTCCTGTCGACGATCTGAAAGAAGCCCTTATCGCCATTGGTACTGAGGGCGGCATCGTTCCCAGGGGCAACCCTGACAGGATAGAGGCCCATAACGCTTCAAAATGGTGTATCTACTCACTGGAAGGGCTGGATAACCTTCAGAGCGGGGATTTCGAGGTAGCCCACGGGGGCTATGATCCCGTACCCTCGAACAGCGATCCTGACAGGGTCCTGCCCCTTGACGGTATGAGGCGCCTGGAAAAGGCAGGCAGATTCCGGAAACTCCTGGAGAAATACTTTGTTACCGTGGGAAATGTCACGGCCGTCAAATCCGCCGAACGCTATGGACGGGAGATTGCGGCGATGCTCCACAGGGAGGGAGTAAAAGGTGTGGTAATGACATCGACCTGAGGAACGGGAACGCGTTGCGGTGCAACGCTTGCACGAGAAATTGAAAGGTCCGGCATCCCTTCGGCCCTTATTACTGCCATACCAAGCATAGCCCTTACGGTTGGAGCCAACCGGATAATCCAGGGAGTAGCGATACCGCATCCTGTAGGTTCCCCATCAGAGGACAGTTACGAGGCCGAGATGGAGATAAGGATGGAGTTGCTCGAAAGGGCGTTACATGCCATTTGCATCCCTCTGACAGAACAGACTGTGTTTCATAACGGGGAACATAAGGGGGTGACAGGGGCTGAAAAGGGATAATTTTTCTCCCCGGAAAATGGTTATCACCAACAACCCCCTGGTGCTTGCCCGATATTCCGGTAGCATCCAGGTTGAAGGTGGACCGGTGGAGGTTTTCAAGATGGCGCTAAGCCTGCTTGATCAGGGTGCAGTGCTGTCAGGTCACCCTCTTGCGGGAAGCATAAGGCTTGCCGTCAACCCCTATCGTTCACTCGTGATTGAGCCTTGCGCAAGGGACATACTGGATAGAAAGGGCATTGCCGCTCTTCTCGATGAGATCGACCGTGTGGAAAAGGGGGCCAGAGAGCGCTCTGTGCCCCCTGATCTGATTGAGGACTATGCTGCGATCGACCTTGAGCTCCTTGAAGATTTGGTTTTTCACTGAAAAACTTGCACCCTGATTTTCCCCCTCTTTTTCTTTCACCATCCCTCTGGATCTGAATTTTTATGAGGGATATTTCTCAAGGGCATTGTCGTTGAGGGCAGAAGATTTAACCGAAAAAAACATAAATACTTCAAAAACATTTTTACAGGTTCTGATATATATAAATAAAAAATAAATTTCCATAATATTACTCAAAAGAATATTTTTGAAATATCAACGGATGACTTTTTGTCTTTTCTGGTATAATAACACGAAACATTCATTGCTTTATTCTTGCATTGAGCTAGTTATCTAAGGATATTTTTTTGAAGTTTATTCAATCTATGTCGTAGTGATCGAATGATTTTGCATCTGAAGCCGCTTGAGACATTTTTTCACGATTTGGACGAGGGGAGTTGAAAGCCCGTGCCGAAAGTGATCATTGAATGCGAAAAGGGCAATCCAGGATGTGCCCATGGGCACAAGACAGGCGACAGGATAGTAATCGACAAGACCAGGGTGCATGGAGACATCTGTCTCTCTGCCCTGAACTCCATGTATTACATGATCTATGCCTTGAAGGTCGGGGCTCAACTTGGTTACGCAGACAGAGAGGGCAAGGTTCGGGCATGTTGTTGCGACATGGATAACCTGGTTGTTTTCAGGTTATGGGCAGAGG
>CAZAMZ010000253.1:0-2502 GCA_964486375.1 uncultured Synergistaceae bacterium
GTATCCGGCCTTGCGGAAAGAGAGCCCGCATTGTTGCACTTCCTCAAGCGGTGCTGAATCGAGCCTCCGGGGGGTGATCTCCCCGAAGCGTTCCTTCATCCTGCCCCAGACAGTGGCTGATGCTGCACTGGATATCTGCTGCCCGACTATGTTGTTTATGAGTGCGGTGAAAAGGTCGGGAATGACCTCGCACTCTATTGTCCCGATACGGTCGATAGCCTCTGCCAGTTTTTTGTCCTTTTGCTTCAGGTGGTCTATCTCCCTGTTCCCGTAGCGGAAGATCGGCATTTGGCACCGGTGCTCCGTTACAGGGAGTTTCTGGCTTCAAGTTCCAGAAGCCAGGACTTCAATTCCAGACCGCCTCCGAAACCAACCAGTTTCCCGCTGCTGCCTATGACCCGGTGGCAGGGTATGAAGATCGCGATTGGGTTTCTCGCATTGGCCATGCCCACCGCCCTGGTCGCTTTGGGGCTTCCAGCGGCGATGGCGAGATCCTTGTAGCTGGCGGTCTTCCCGTAGGGGACCTTGACGAGCTTCTCCCAGACCCGTTTCATGAATGGTGTTCCCTCCGGCTTCAGGGGCAGGTCGAATTCGCGGAGCTGTCCGTCCAGGTAAAGTTCCAGCTGCCGAAAAGCCTCACGGATAATTGGGGTCTCGTCCTCTTTTGATCGTGACAGGGCAGCGGCCTTGTTTGGGAGATAGAGGCCTGTTATCGATACTTCGTCCCCTTCGATCCCGATCGGTCCTATGGCTGTTTCCCTTACAGAGATCATGGTCTGTCCTCCTCGCATTGTGTATTTTTTTAGGTTTGCGGAATTATTTTCAACCCAGACAGCCGTAAAATCATCCTGGATTCGACCAGATAATTTTTTACCCTCAGGCTATCTTCAAAGGGATCGGCATTCGGTTAAGAGTAAAGGGCCTGGTCATGCAGATGCCAGGAATAGATCCTCTCTTTTATAACAGGGAAATCCCGTCGTGAAGGTCCAGAGGATCGATCACGGATGCCGGGAGACGCCTGGCACAGGAGGATCGCAGTATCCAGTTGTAAGGCAGGAATTTTCCGGATCCCGGTTATTTTACTCCCTCCGCGTATATGAGACCTACGGAATTGAAAACCGTCAATTCGTTGATCTTAGGGTCGGCTTCTCCCGGTTCGAGCCTGGGGCATTCCCTGGCGGAGGCGGCAAGGTTGAACAGGTTGTTGATCTTTACCGCGTAGAAGATCCCTTCAGGTACCATTGCCTTGTTCCGGAAATAGGGATTATTCCCAATTTCTATCAGAACACCTATCACCTGGAATGATGCGTTCAGAACAGGAGCCCCGTTCCTGGGTTTTCCGGAGGGGATGTCTAT
This sequence comes from uncultured Synergistaceae bacterium, assembly GCA_964486375.1. Taxonomy (GTDB): domain Bacteria; phylum Synergistota; class Synergistia; order Synergistales; family Thermovirgaceae; genus UBA4066. Next base: position 1,357 of record CAZAMZ010000253.1, read on the forward strand.
CTCGAAAACCCTGGGGTCGTTCCTTTCCCCTGTAATGCTAAGGATCTTGCCCTGCGCCAGGCGCATCACCGCCGAGCCTGCAGCATCGTCGAAAAGAGGGCAATAAACCGGGTCCCCGGTGTTCACCTCCGTGACATATCCAATGGGGAGGGGATGCCCCATATTCAACAGGCCATCAGGGCTTTTGACCTGGAGCAGGGCCAGGTCGTTTGTCCTGTCCCTTACAAGGACATCGGCTCCTGCAAGGCCGTTGGCCCAGCTAAGGGTTATATTCCGAGCATCGGCGATATTGCTGTAAGCAGTAACAAGTATTTCCGGAGATATGAAAAAACCGGTGCCTGAGTTGCTGCTGATGTTGTAGGATATGGAGCCTCCAATGGGGTAGATCCTTTTTGCCTCATTAATGACCTCAGCGCCATCCGCTGCGTTGGTCCCGAAAACAAGGGTGTTCTCAGAAACCAGGGAAACCCTGAAAGGGATCTCGTTGCTGCTGAACCCGACGTAGTAATCGTTCCCATAGGTTATGTAATATCCCCTGTGGATCCCCCCTGCCGAAGGGTTAAGAGCGATAACCAGCGTACCCGGAGGAAGATTCCTTGAAGTTTTCGTCAAAAGGCAGACGTACTGGATGTTTTTTCCGTATTGTTTCAGAATCGTTTCCGAAGCCTGGAGTCTGTCGATGTTTATCATTGCTCCTTCAAAAAACCCGGCGGCTGTCTCCCATTTCCAGATCCCTTCAATGGAGTCGAGCTGGCGGCCCCGGAAGAGATCATTTATTGCTTTTGATTCGCTGAACTCACTGCCTGAAACAGGAAGCGGGATCAGGAAGAAGCCCAGAACGGAGATGATAAATAGTATCTTAAAGAACCGCATCCTGGGTAACACCAGCCTTTATTCACAAATGAGGATCACTACGGAATCACGCCAGAGATTCATAATTTCCTTGGCGCTGAGGGTTTCAAGGTTCCCATTGATCGCCATCCGGCTCCGGCCTTCCGTGACCATAAGAAGATTATCGATGTAATCGGACTTGATGGCGAAATTAACGTTTTGGGGCACGAACCCCCTCATGTTCATGTAATAGGCTACGTTAAGACCGGAAGTGGTAACCCCTATGACCCCGCCGTACTCATCGAATAGAGGTCC
>CAZAMZ010000254.1:0-2464 GCA_964486375.1 uncultured Synergistaceae bacterium
GCCACGATGAGATCAGGCAGGAACTTTTCAGTATCGAGGAGGCCATGGGCGCTGTCATGGGCTACCTTGCCCTTTACCCGGGACTGCCGGAACCCGACCCGGCTTCCCTCGAGACTATCGTCGAAAAGGTTCGCGGCATAACAGGGGAGACATTCCGTTTCGTACGGCCCGGCGACTCAGTTCCAGGAGCCGCCCTGCACATGGCCCGCACCATAGCCCGCAGGGCCGAACGTCTTGCTGTGGCCTTGCACCGCGACGGAGAAATTGGAGAAGCGCCCTATGCCTGGATAAACCGGCTCTCCGACTCTATATACGCGCTCTCTCTCTGGACCGACAAGGTAAACCGCGAATGTGAAAATTAATACTAACGGGTTGTAGCCTTCCGAAAATGTCGAGTGTATAATGGACAGAGTATACGCTCGACATTTTTTCGGGAGGCGGTCTTATGATGAACGATCCTCTTTCCCCGGCCCGCAACGTAGACCTCAGGCAGATCGTCTACGAGAAGATCAAGGAAGCCATAGTGGAAGGGCTTATCCGCCCTGGCGAGAGGCTCTCGGAAGTGGAACTGGCCGACAAGCTTGCGGTCTCCCGGACACCGGTCCGCGAGGCCATACGACAGCTCGCCCAGACCGGCCTGGTGACCCTTGAGCCCCGGCGCGGAGCCTTCGTATCCCTCCCCACCATCAAGGACGCTTCCGACCTGTACGACCTGAGGACCCATCTCGAGATCATCGCCGTCAGGCTGGTCACGATCAACCAGCCCATCGAGGAACTGGAACGCTGGCGCCCGGTCTTTCTTGAGATGACCGACCAGACCGATACGAACCACTACCTTGCCGAGGACAGGAAGTTCCATTCCTCCCTTTATGAACTTTCCGGCAACAGGTACCTGACGGTCATGCTCCATAACATTGCCGACCTTATCAACCTCTGCAGGCACTACTCCGTGGAAGGGATCCCCCTGAGCACCTTCGCCCATGAGCACGTGGCAGTCATCGACGCGATCGAGACGGGCGACCCGGACCAGGCGGAAGAGGTTCTTCGCGCCCACCTTGAGCGGTCAAGGGAAGGGCTCATGAACTACCTCAGGGATCACCCCGAGCTGACCGCTTCCCCGGGGATCTAGACACTCCGGATGGGATCCGCGCAGATACTGGGTTACTTTCTGGCTTTCATGGCTGCTCTCACGTGGGCCGTGGCCCCCGTTCTTTACCGTCGTGCCTTCAACCACGTTTCCTACGCCGGGCTCGGAGCCCTGCGGTGCCCGGGATACCTGGTCAGCGCGGCCCTTTTCCTTTTCTTCACAATGGGTGCATCGGCCTTTGCCCCCCTGGGAATGTGGCCAATGGCAAAGGTCTTCGCTTTTTCCATCATCTGGCTGGTGCTGGGCGACTTCTTCTACTTCTCTGCCCTGCACAGGCTCGGCGTGTCCATAGCGGTACCAGTAACATCGGCCTACCCTCTCATTGTGGTTCCTGCCTCCTGGATATTCCTCGGAGAACCGGCCAGCCCAATGGTATTAGCCGCGGCCGTATTGATCGTTGCAGGGCTTATCCTTTTATCTCCCAGGGGGGAAGACCGGGAGGGCAGGCGCCAGATGATCGGCGGCCTGGTCGTCTCGGTCCTGGCCATGTCCTGCTGGACCTTCGGAATGCTCACAAACAAGGTTCTCATGCAGAGCATCCCCGTACCCCAGCTGGAGTGGTGGAGGGCGGTCAGCGTGACAATAGGGTCATGGGTCATGTACGTCCTTCTTGACAAGGCTAGAGGGGTAAAACATGTCCCGGCCGTGGCTCTTGCAGAGATATGGATCGCCGGCGCGCTGGGACTTACGTTGGGGAATCTTTTTTTGACCTACAGCCTCTCCCTGGCCCCTGTCGACGTGGTCGCCTGCATCGCATCGATCAGGCCCTTCCTGGCCGCCCTCTTCGCCACCCTCTTCCTGAGGGAAAAGCTCACACTACGTATCGCCGGCGGCATCGTCCTCGTTTTTGCCGGAGTTATAACCATCTCTTTTTAGATTGTGAAGCCTCACGATCTCCGGCTCTTCGCCGGTCGACCCGGGCCTGTAGAACCTGACAGGCTTTTCCATGTACTTTTGCTCCACCCAGTGCCCCGGGCTGTTGTGGGGGTAAAGGTACCCCTTACCACCCGGCCTCAGGTGCAGGGGAACCTCCTGCAGTTCTCCCTTGTTGATGGCCTCCATTGCCGCATTTATCGCCATGTAGGTGCTGTTGCTCTTGGGGGCCAGCGAGAGGTAGATCACTGCCTCCGAGAGGATGATCCTGGCTTCCGGGAGACCCACGAAGTCAGCGGCGTAGGCCGCGCTTGCCGCCACCGAAAGCTCCCTTGATATAAGGGATGCCCATGGCATCCAGTTCTCTCATCAGATAAGCAGTGGTTAAAACTTCCTCCAGGGATGTTTCTGGACGGTTGGGGTCGGCTCCGGCTTTGTCCCTGA
>CAZAMZ010000255.1:0-2440 GCA_964486375.1 uncultured Synergistaceae bacterium
AATGGAGGTTCGCAATGAAGATCGCCATAGCATCAGAAGGACAGGCCCTTGAGAGTCCCGTCGCTGAGCGTTTCGGAAGGTGCCCCTTTTTCCTGATAATCGAGGATGACGGCACTCTTCTTGAAGCCCTTTCCAACGAGGCAACCAAGGCATCACACGGGGCCGGGGGAATGGCAGTTCAGTTAATAGCGGCTCAGGGGGCATCGACCCTGATCGCCCCCAGGCTGGGCCCAAATGCTACAATGGCACTCAAGGCTTCCGGCATCCGCGCCTTTGAGGCGACGGGCAAAACCTGCGGGGAAGCCCTGGAAGACTTCAGGAAAGGTTCTCTCAAGGAGATCCCCCTTAATTAGGAAGAGGTGGCACAAGTGAGTGAGAACAAATGCGGCGGTTGCCCCAGCGAGGGCTCCTGCAACCTGGATCCTGGCACGTGTTCCATGCCTGTCCCCACCAGGGGGCGTTTCAGCCACATTATTGCCGTTGGCAGCGGCAAAGGTGGAGTGGGCAAAAGCAGCGTCTCGGCCCTCCTGGCAATTGGCCTTGCGCGCCTCGGCCACAGGACGGCCCTTCTTGATGCAGACATAACGGGCCCTTCCATTCCATCAATGCTCGGCATATCGGGGATGCCCTACGGGACTCCCGAAGGCATAATCCCGCCGTCATCGAGACAACTGGGGATCCGGGTCATGTCCATGAACCTCTTCATGGAGGACACTTCGAAACCCGTCGTTTGGCGGGGTCCGCTCATCGGCAACGTCATCAGCCAGTTCTGGAACGACACGAACTGGGAAGACTCGGAGATCCTGGTGATCGACCTTCCGCCGGGGACCTCCGATGCACCCCTCACGGTCATGCAGACCATAGCCCTCGATGGAGTGGTAATGGTGACCACACCCCAGGACCTCTCGACCCGCATCGTCGAAAAGATGATGCACATGACGAAGATGATGAACGTTCCCCTGGTCGGGATGGTCGAGAACATGAGCTATGCCGTCTGCCCTCACTGCGGTGAACGATGGGACCTCTTCGGCCCCAGTCATATAGAGGAGGTCCGCTCCAGGTGGGATATCCCGGTCCTGGGCAGCCTCCCCATAGACAAACATATAACACTGCTGGGCGACTCGGGTAAACTGGAGGAGTACGACGGATCAGGCCGGGCAGAGGAAATGGCCCGAAACGTGCTCTCCGCCGTGGCCTCCCTGGTCACATCCCCTGCAGATAGTGCCAGATAGGTTCCAGGGGGGTTGCCAGCTCCTTTGAGGGTATCCTTGCCTGCGAAACGGCGTGGACCACGTCCAGTATAAAAGGAATGGAAGCGAGAAGGGGCAGGCCGTTTTCCCGGCATGCCTCTTCAATTTTCCGGGAACCCTCGCTGCTCAGGTCGGCCTTGTTCAGCACCACTGCGGCATTTGTCCCGAACCTGCGGCACAGGTCAGCGATCCTGAGCATATCGTGCCTTCCCGACAGGGTGGGTTCTGTCACTATAAGGGCGGCATCGGCCCCGGTTATTGCGGATATGGCCGGGCAGGCTATTCCGGGGGGTCCGTCGGTCAGGATCATACCCGTTCCGGTGCTCTCGGCGGTCTCCCTTGCGACCTTTCTCACCAGTTGAACAAGCATACCCGAATTCTCCCCACCGGGGTTAAGCCGCGCGTGGACCATGGGGCCATGTTCCGTTGTGCCCCTGAACCACGTTCCCTGCCTGGTATCTTCCATTGATATGCACTTCACCGGGCACACAAGCGTGCAGGCCGAGCAACCCTCGCAGAAGGTCTTGTCAACCCGGGCTATTCCTCCGGTCACTTTGATTGCGCCGAAACGGCAGACCTCTTCGCACCTGCCGCACCCTGTGCACCTGTCAGCATCAACCCCTGCCGTCTGCATCCCCATGAAGGGGAATTCGCCTGCGGCCTCAGGGTGGAGCAGTATCTCCAGGTCCGGCGCGTCCACGTCGGCATCGCACAGCACAAGGTCCATGGGCGAAAGTGCCGCCAGGGCCGCGGTTATGGAAGTCTTGCCGGTCCCGCCCTTGCCGCTGACGATGGTCACCTCTTTTATCTTCATCGGCCTGTCGCCTTTTTTGCCGTCTCCCATATCGAGATCATCGCCTCTTTCCATTGGGGATCGACCGAAGCCGGCGGTTTCCCCCGGGCGTAAGATTCAGCCACGGCCCTTGAAAAGGGTAACCTCGCTGCCACTCGGGTCCCGTACCTGCCGGCCAGGGCATCGATATCGGAGCCTCCCAGGTCTGCCCTGTTCACCACTACCACAGAAGGTTTCTTCAGGTCAGTGATAACCTGCAGCGCAAGGTCGAGATCTGCGATACCGAAAGGGGTCGGTTCCGTTACAAGCACCACCATGTCCGCCTCCCTGACAGCGGCCACCATGGGGCACGATGTCCCGGGGGGGCAGTCGATCACCAGGTTCCTTCCCTCGGCTA
>CAZAMZ010000256.1:0-2419 GCA_964486375.1 uncultured Synergistaceae bacterium
GGGTTCTTGAATCCCCGACGTTGAGCTTTGCCGAACCCTTTGTCATAAGGGCGGGCAGGTACCTCAGGACGGGGAGTCTCGACAGGGCACTGATCGCCCTGAACTGGATGAGGTTCATCTCCAGCGTGAAGGGGTGCCAGCTTACCCTTCCGTCGCCTCTCCACGCCCGGACGATTGTGGCCTCCTGGGGGTAGAGGGTCGCGTGGCTGAGGGAAGCCCCGCCCTTCCCGAGATCAGGGATGTAGCGCCATCCGAAAAAGTTGATCCTGGAACGCTTTTTCAAACCGGCGAGATCTTCCGTCCCCAGTTCATCTTTCCTGTCAAGATCGAGGGAGAGGAAGGTGTTGCACTCGTAACTGGCGCAGGTGAACCAGTGATCGCCGGAATGGCGCTCGACGGCGATATCGGCGAACACCTTGGGCATTCCGTCCTCCTCGCGGCCTCCGATAATTGGACAGGCCTTGTCCTCCCAGATTACCAGGGGGTATTCTCCCTCCAAACCCTCGGAGTTCCCTTCGTACCTGACAGGGGCGGAAAGCTGGATCAGCCTGTATTCCCCGCCTGACATCCAGTCCACCTCGCGGCAGTTCGCGTACTGTACGTTTACGACGGGCTGCAGCAGTTCGAAATCTTCGGGGATAAGTTTGAGAAGTTCCTGCTGATCTGTCTCGAAACCCATCATTATGGTGGTCATATCACCGTAGACCGTCCTTACCGGGTCAAAGGCATCACCTCCGAAATGCACAGGCATCTTGTAGACGAAGTCCTCCCTTATCCTGAACCTCCCCCTCATAAAACCACCCCCTTCTTACTGTATGTTAAGATAATGCTAACTATTAAGCTCATTTTTATACTAATCCCCGAACATCGCCTTGTCCAGACAATGCTGTGAATTTTGAGTGATAGAACTTCATGTCAAGGTCATGACGGCCATCGGGTCAACTTCTGATCATTTAAAAAGGGGATCCCGAACAGGGATCCCCGGTGAACTCATTAATATTGTCTTGAAAACTCTTTTAACCCGCCATGGATCCTAATCTTTGGGCAGTTTGATGAACTGGTTCTCCGTGAGGCACCTGGTCATGTTCTGGGAGTAATTGATCCGCTCCGCCGCCGTCTTGAGAAGCTCCTCCCGGGTCATGGTTATCTTGGCCACTCCCTGCTCTATGGCCATCATGCCGACCGACGCGGCAACTTCCGGGAACACCCATGCCTGGTCCATAGTGGGGATAAGGTACTCCTCGGTCATCCCGATCTTTTCTGCGCAATCCGAAAGGGTCTTTGCGCCGGCGATGCACATTTCATCCGTTATGGTCGAAGCCTGAACATCGAGGGTACCCCTGAAAACTGCTGGGAAGATAAGTGAATTGTTTATCTGGTTGGGAAAATCGGACCTGCCCGTTGCAACGATCTTCGCGCCCGCTTCTTTGGCTTCCCAGGGCCAGATCTCCGGGATCGGGTTGGCGCAGGCAAAGAGCATGGAATCCTTGGCCATGCTGGCGACCCATTCCTTCTTGACAACGTCCGGGCCCGGCTTTGTGTAGCAATAGACCGCATCGGCCCCTTCGAAAAGGACCTCCGGGCCGCCCTCGATATTGTCGGGATTGGTTATCTGGGCAAAGTGCCACTTGACATCGTACTGACTCTCCAGGTCGGTCCTCTTGCGGTTGAGGACTCCCTTGCTGTCGGCCATAAGGATATTTTTGGGGTTAACACCCGCAGTAATAAGGATCCTTGCGGTGGCAACGTTCGCAGCGCCTGATCCCAGGAAACTGACCTTGATGTCCTCTATCTTTTTCCCGGTTAACTTGAGACCGCTGTAAAGGCCCGCCAGGTTTACTCCTGCCGTACCCTGCTGGTCATCATGCCAGACGGGAATCTTGCAATCCTTGCGAAGTTCGTCAAGGATGTAGAAACACTTGGGCTGGGCGATATCCTCAAGGTTGATGCCGCCAAATGCGGGAGCAAGCAGCCTGACAGTCTCTATTATCTTGTCGGGGTCTTTGGTGTCGAGACATATTGCTACGGCGTCAACGCCTCCCAGGTATTTGAAAAGGAGAGCTTTGCCTTCCATTACGGGCATTCCGGCTTCCGGCCCGATATCACCGAGGCCCAGGACCCTGGTACCGTCGGTCACGACGGCAATGGTGTTGGCCTTGTTCGTGTACTGGTAGACCAGGGACGGGTCTTCTTTGATCGCCTTGCAGGGCTCGGCCACTCCAGGGGTATACCATATCGCAAAATCGTCTATGTTCCTTATGCAGCACTTGGGGGTGGTCTGCATCTTGCCCTGGTAGAACGGGTGGAGCTTTAAAGCGTCCTGCGCCGGCTTCTGAGCCTTCTTGATCAGTTCGTCTTTCGTTATTGCCATAACCTTCAGTTCCTCCTCAGCAGTCAGTTTGGGCGCCATGATGTGCCA
>CAZAMZ010000257.1:0-2384 GCA_964486375.1 uncultured Synergistaceae bacterium
AGCTTCCCGGCAGAGCTGTTCAATGATCTTCCTCGCAAAGGGGGACCCTAGCATTTCGGCGTTGGAAGACCTGGTTAGTGCCGCGACCGGGTTAACTCCGGCGTTCACGATCACTTTCCCCCAGATAGCCCGCCAGGGTTCGTCATCGAGCTCCACGTTGAAACCGGCTTTCACGAAAAGACCAAGCACGGCCTCTGCGTTTATCTCCCTAGAGACAGGGGCAAAATTGATAAACCCGTCGCCACTGCTTACCACAACACCTGGTTCCGGCCGGTACGCACCGTAGCTGATGGAACCTGCAAGGAGTCTGCCCTCCGGAACTGAGCCCTGAAGGGCCTCCACGTTCCCAAGACCGTTTTGCAATGTCAAAACGAAACCCACGGGGGTCAGAAGTCTCCCAAGGTTTCCCGCCACATCAGGGTTCTGCCAGGATTTGACGAGAATGATCACCAGGTCCGCCGGTGGACATTCACAAGGATCTCCGAATACCTTCAGGGGAACACTCCTTGTCTCCCCCGCATCATCCCTGAAAAGGAGCCCGCTGCTCCTTATCTTTTCAAGATGGGCTCCCGGGCGTGATATGCACTGCACGGGCACCCCCGCTTCATGGAACTTAACGGCGACCCTGCCTCCAAGGGCACCGCACCCGTAAATGGTTATCGTACCGTTCACCCCCCGCGAACAGGATCCGTTCATGCAATTATCCCCCCGGCCTGTTTTTCTGCAGGGGGTCCCACTTCCAGGCAAGCCTGGCGACAAGGGGGATAAGCAGGTAAATGAGGTTGCTGTCCCCAAGTACGACAAAGGATGAGGCCATACCGATGAGGGCGATCAAAGGGGTCACCAGGCTCCTGTGTTTTGCCGACATTATCTTTTCAGGATCGATACCGCTATCGACCAGCCTCAGGTTCCCGGTAGCGTACCACCAGTTGGCCGTCAGGAGAAATCCCAGGAAAAACACGTTCAGATGGAAGAGCATGTCCGCCTCCCAAAGGTCGGTGAAGCGACTCATTATGGATGTGGTAAGAGGGATAAAGCACACGAAAGCAAGAAAAAGAAGGTTGATCCACAGGTGTACCGTGTTGGTCCTCCTGATCTCCTGGGACTGTGCGTGATGCCAGATCCAGAAAAGGGAAAGGAGAAGAAAGCTTATTCCGAAATTCAAAAGGGGGTCACCAAGCTCTCCAAGGTATTGCAGGAAACTGGTCCTGTCCAGACGGACATAAGAGGGTGGCGCCTTCAGGTCGAGTACAAGTATGGTCATGGCAATGGCAAATACACCATCCACAAGGGCCTCGATCCGGCCAGTAGTTACAGGTATAGTGGATCGGCCTTCATTCTTCCCCAAGGTAAGACCTCCATCGGTCCCGGTGTACTTTTCATTATATCCGGGACAAGCCAACGCTGCATACATTTATTATGAGTCGGAGGCTTTTTCGAATATAATTCTTCTTGCAAATCCAAACCTTCCTTCACAAGCTCCGGAAAGGAGGCGAATCCCGCTTTGGAATCCTCCTGGAAAAACAAACTCATCCTGCTTTGCCTGCTGGCGGCCCTTTGGATCATGCTCACCGGATCCCTTGAGCCGGCGTCTCTTGGTGCCGGAATAACCGTAAGCGCCCTGATAGTCTGGCTCACATGGAGACCGCTCCTCCTCGGGACCCGTCCCGTGGGAGCCCATACGGCACACCCTCTTGATATCAAGCCCATCGAGGTGTTAAAGGTGATGCCCCGCTTCCTGTACGATATCCTCAAGGCATCAGCCGAGGTGGCGCTGATAGCCCTGAAGCCGCGTATAGAGATAAGGCCGGGTATCGTAAGGGTTGATTCCCACCTCAGGAACAAGACCGCCCTGGTGTTCCTGGCCAACTATATCACCCTTACCCCGGGAACGCTCACCGTGGATATCGACACCTCCCACCACCATATCTTTGTCCACGCCCTGGACCTTGAAACCCTTGACGCATCTGAGATCAGGGAAGAGGTAGCCTTGCTGGAAAAACGCCTGGGGAGGGTTCTGGAATGATCACTGCCATGATCTGGACACTCATGATATCTGCAGCCCTGGGTTTCTGGCGGGTCATTGCAGGCCCTTCCGTACCGGACAGGATCGTCGCGGCCGACGCCCTTTCCATAATATTGACCACCACCCTGGCCCTCCTGGGTCTGGTTTTCGACAACCCTGTCTTCCTCGATATCGCCATTGCCTTCGCTGTGCTTGCCTTCGCGGACGTCCTTATCATGGCCAAATTCTTCGAACATGGAGAACTGCACCTATGAGTACGCTCTTCCGTGAGTACGCCGCATTTGCCCTGATGGCAGGGGGGGCATTCTTCTCCCTGGCTTCCGTGATCGGTATAATCAGGTTTCCCGATATATATACC
>CAZAMZ010000258.1:0-2382 GCA_964486375.1 uncultured Synergistaceae bacterium
ATGACGTCTTCGTTCACTTCAGCGCGATCATGGGAGAAGGATTCAAGACGCTTGCCGAAGGACAGCGTGTAGAGTTCGAGGTAGTCCAGGGAGAGAAAGGGCCCCAGGCCGCAAACGTAGAGAAAATATCCTGACTTTATCGCTTAAAAGACGCTTAATGAACAGAAAAAAGGCGGTACCCCTTCACAGGGATACCGCCTTTCTCTTTCCTTGAGGGGCGATCCGGGGAGATATGCCCGAAAAGCCTTCAGGGGCTTGCTTTCCGACATCAATTGATGCGATAATCCCTTTAAATGAAGCCTTTAAGAGAGGAGGTCAGGAAGAGTGAACAAATCGGAACTGATCCAGGCCGTGGCAAAGGCGGCAGGCCTCAGCAACAGCAAGGCCACCCAGGTGGTATCGACGGTCATCGGTGAGATAGCAGGAGCACTCGCCAAGGGGAACAAGGTCCAGATAGCAGGTTTCGGGACTTTCGAGGTCAGGCAGAGAGCAGCAAGAGAAGCGCGCAATCCCCAGGACCCCACCAAGAAGGTCAAGGTACCCGCAAGAAAGGTTCCCGCTTTCCGTGCCGGCAAGGCACTGAAGGACAAGGTAAGCTAGAAGGTCTTATTCCTTTTCCGCCCCGCAAGGGGCGGATTTTTTTTCCCGTTCTGACCCGCAGGGCAACGACGGTTTACCGCTGGTCCCTTTTCATTTACCATCTACCTGCAGTCTGATCACGGCCCGGGAGGGTGTTCATGCAAAAACAGACAGGCCTTTCCAGCGAAAGGCAGGGGATCATGGAAGGTATATCCAGAAGCGACATTTTCGAACACTCCGGGGCTGCCAACATGATCGTTGCCTTCGATACCACCCTTCTGGCGGTCAACGCAAAGTTCGAAGAAATGACGGGTTATTCCAGGAAAGAGGCAGAGGGCAGGATGAGCTGGACAAAGCTTGTCCACCCGGACGATCTTGGAATGATGCTGGAGTACCATCGCCTTCGCAGGGAAAACCCCTCTCTGGTCCCCGGGAAATACGAATACCGGTTTATCGCTTCAGACGGTGGGATCCGCTGGGGATTGCTTACCGGTGCCACACTGGCCAACGGTTCACGAACCCTGATATCCGTCGTGGATATCACTGAACTGAAGAAAAAGCAGTTCGCTCTTGAGAGGGCCGAAGAGCTCTACGAGAACATTGTCGAGAACCAGACGGAACTGATAATGAGGTTCACCCCCGATCTGGTCCGTACTTTCGTAAACGATGCCTATTGTCGCCATTACGGTAAGGCCAGGGAATCGCTGCTCGGGAGATCATTCATTGATCATGCTATTGCGGAGGATGTGGAGAAACAGAAAAAGTATTTCAGAAATATCACGCCCGGAAGCCCGATACGCGAGACCAAGGAAAGGATGGTCCTTCCCTCGGGCGAGATACGCTGGCAGCACTGGCTTGACAGGGGGATCTTCGACAGGGAAGGCAACCTGGTCGAGATCCAGTCCATCGGGAGGGATGTCACCGAACTGCAGGAAGCCAGGAACACGATAGATGCCAGCATCGAAAGGCTTAAGAACTCCTTTTCCCTGGCCATAGAGATGGCCGGGAAGATCATCGAGGTAAGGGACCCTTTCACCGCAGGCCACCAGAGAAGGGTGGCAAAGATCGCCGGTGCAATGGCCAGGGCCCTGGGGCTTTCAGTGGATGAGATCACCGCTACTGAACTGGCGTCCCTGGCTCACGATGTGGGGAAGATCCATGTGCCGAGCGAGATCCTCAGCAAACCCGGGATCCTCCAGTCTGCCGAGTGGGCCATAATAAGGCAGCATCCCGTCTATAGCGCCGAGATCCTTAGGACCCTGGAAACCCCCTGGGACCTGGCGGAGATCGCCCTTCAGCACCACGAAAGATACGACGGCAGCGGATACCCTGAAGGTCTGTCAGGGGAAGATATCAGGATCGAGGCCAGGGTCCTGTCAGTGGCCGATGTGATCGAGGCAATGTCTTCTCACCGCCCCTACCGTCCGGTAGTGGGCATCGATCTGGCCCTTGAAGAGATCGAAACCGGCAGGGGAACAAGATACGATCCTGCTTCGGCCGATGTTGCATTATATATCTTCAGGAAAAAGGGGTTTGAGATATGAAGAATCTGTTGAAGGAAAAGCTGGCGGCGGGCGATGTCGTAACAGGTCCTTTTGTCGGGATCAACAGTCCGGACGTGGTCGAAATAATTGGCCTGGCAGGATTTGATTTCTGCGTTATTGATACTGAACATGGCCCCATGGACCCTGAATCGATCCAGCAGCTGATCAGGGCTGCCGAGCTTTCGGGTATGACCCCGGTGGTTCTTGTTCCCCGGGCCGACCCCGTTGATATTCTCAAGGTTCTCGACGTGGGAGCTCA
>CAZAMZ010000259.1:0-2368 GCA_964486375.1 uncultured Synergistaceae bacterium
GCTGAACGATGTGTACTCCCCAATGCACTTCATCCTTGTTTTCCGCCTTTGAAACATCAAGGCGGCCAGTCGGGACCGAAGCATGATCCCAACCGAACGGTCCCGCTACGTCTACGAATTTCCGGGCCGAGAGCCTGCTCTTCAAGACTTTCACAGCCTGTTCATCGATCTCCTCCCATGCAGCGGCGCTTACGGGGGAAATGGAACGTTTCAGAATATCCATATTCTTGTCCTCCCTCCTGTCCTTTCTTTCCTAATCCTTAAGGCTTCCGATACCAAGGCTGCTGTTGGATGAAGACTTCCCGGAAGATGCCTCCCCACCCATGGCCTCCTCCTCGACCTTGGTGATCGGGGCCTCGGTAAAGAGAAAGGTTCTCAGGGCATGGTCGAATTCCGGCATCTTTCTTCTCAGCCATTCGAGCATCATTGCAGCGTGTTCTATCTCTTCATCCCTGTTATGGATCACGATATCCCTTATGGACCCGTCTTTTGTGGCGGCAGCACGCTGATGGTACCAGTCCACCGCCTCGATCTCCTCCTTGAGGCTGTTCAAGGCCCTGCTGATATCCCTGTCATCTGCCGATAGTTCTTCTACCGGTTCGTGGTAGCTGGACATGAAAATTTCCTCCTTTTCTGTCTATATGAACTGGGAGCCTTTACCCATGGCCCCATCTTTCACTGGATAACATGTTATCATCACCACTCCGCGGGGACAACAGGGAAGGACAGGAGCGTGACTAGTAACGCGTGACTCGTGACTCGAAAAACCGAAAAGCAAGGCAAGGGATCAGGCTGCAGGAGGCAGGAAAAACAAACCTGAAAATGCGTGAGACGTGAGACGTTAGACGTGAAAAGCAAAAACCAAAACCAGGGCATCTCACCACAGACAAGGCACCTGGTTGGATAACCTCCCTCTTTAGATCTCCCTCCTCGTTAAAGCACCTCCGGACGCTGTCGGTACTATGTCGGGATCCGGTCCTTCAGCTTGCCTGGAGGGTAAGTAGTTGGTCTTGCCCTTCCTCTTGACTGAATTTTAGGCTTTCCCGAGTCACGTGTTACGAGTCACGAGTTACGCGTCACGAGTCACGAGTCACGGTTTAATTTTCCTGCTATCATTGCTTCAAATCCCGCCATGGAAGGTGAAGTCATGATCTGGAAAGAAAAGATGCCTGCACCGGTCAGGGACATGAAATTTACCGAGTACGCAACTTCAAGGGAAGAGCGGCCTGTTATCGTTGACTGCGCCCTGGGGACCAACCCCCTCGGCTCTCCAGGCTGCGTGAATGAAATACTGGGCTCGGTGAGGCTGCCGGATCCAAGCGGTTACCCCGGGGATGACATGCCCTTCAGAAAGGCCCTGTCAGATTCCTGGCACGGGGTCTTCTCACCTGAAGAGGTGGTCACAGGAACAGGCTCAATAGGCCTAATCATCACCCTGGCAAGGACTTTCTGCACAAAAGGATGCAATGTCCTGGGGGTAACTCCGCAATTCCCTGACGGACCCATGCATTTCCAGCTCGCCGGGGCCTCATACAGGCCGGTGGAACTGCTTCCTCCCCGCTACACTCTCCGGACAGAACTCCTGATGGAAGCTATGACCGGCGATGAATCGATCGTTTACATAGACCGCCCCCACAACCCCACGGGACAGGTACCACCCCTGGAAGACATGGCAGAACTGGCGAAGGAATGCGAAAGCCGGGGATCACTGTTGATAGTTGACGAAGCATACGGGGATTTTATCCCCGATGAGGAATCGGCCCTTAACCTGGATTCGGGATCAGTTATCGTGCTCAGGTCCTTTTCCAAGGGACGGGGCCTTGCAGGTATAAGGGCCGGCTATTGCATTGTCCGCGACGTGGAAGCCCTGAACTATGTAAGGAAGGTGGCGCCCCCCTTTGCTGTAAGTTCCATGGCCCTGGAACTCGGTGCTGCATCCCTTCTTGACAGGGAATATATCGAACGTTCACGGGAAACCGTGAGAGAGATCAAGGCCAGGATCCTTCGCCTCATAAGCGAAACCCCGGGCGTGTCCGTAGCCAGGACCGATCCCGTAGTGCCCATAATGCTTTTATCAGTTGAAAGAAAGAATGCTGATCTTTACGAACTGCTTATGGAACATGGGATCAGAACAGAAGCCGGTTACTGCTTCCAGGGCCTTGGAGCCGCAAGCGTCAGGCTGAGGGTACCGGGACCCGAACAGGCGGAAACCTTTGAAATGCTCTGGAAGAGGGCCTTCAAAACAGGATAGCCCTGCGATTTTTTGAAATTATTTTTTGTCATATTTTTGTTGACAACACAGCAAGGTTGGTATAGACTCCCCGAAATGATTTTGTATTTTCATAATGCATATCTTGTGAAGGAGGGT
>CAZAMZ010000260.1:0-2368 GCA_964486375.1 uncultured Synergistaceae bacterium
GGCTGGCACCGATCCTGCGCAGCGTGTCCGACGGTGCCTCTTCCTCTCTTCCCATTTCCCATGCTTCCAGCGCTTTGTCCAGCATGGTGGTCCGGCCAAGGAACTCGACAAGTCCTTCCCCCAGGAATTCGTAACCCCCTATTACGTCGCTCCTGCTGCTGCCGAGCCAGGCCAGGCGCCGGTGGACCTCCCTGTGGGATCTGGGGTCGACAATGCCCGGGGAATCCACCACAAGACAACCCTTCCCCTTGTACCAGGAGACTCCCCTCGTTATGCCGGGAATACCTCCTACAGGCGCGTTGTTCTTGCCTATCATGGCATTCAGCAGCATGGATTTGCCCACGTTGGGTATGCCGATCACGGCAAGCCTCAATTCCCTGTGAGCAGGTCTCAACCTGACGGCGGCCCTCATCAGGGGGTCTATGCCACCCTTCCTCAAATCAAGGGCCCAGGCCCTGTTCCCCCTCCCCCTGAAAAAGGAAAGCCACCTCGCGGTGGCTTCTTCTACAGCAAGATCCTTCTTTGAAAGGACGATCCAAACCGGCCGGAACCTGGCAACCTGTTCGCTGAAAGGCGAGCCGGTAAGACCTGGGGCCCTTGCGTCCCTGACCTCAACCAGAAGGTCGAGTTTTTCAGTCAGTTCACGGAGCTTCCGCAACCCCCGGGCCATGTGCCCCGGGTACCAGACGGTCCGGGTCATTCCTTGTAAAGCCCCCCGACCCTCGGGATCGGCCAGTACCGGATAAATGCAGGACCCTTTATGTTGGCCTCCGGCACGAATCCCCAGAAACGGCTGTCCTGGGAGTTGGGCCTGTTGTCGCCCAGCATGAAATATTGCCCCTCAGGCACCTCGATCGGGCCGAAGTCAAGACCGTCCCTGTTCTTCACGTATGGTTCGATCAAAGGTTCACCGTCGATGTGGACGGTGCCTTCAATGATCTCAACGGTCTCCCCCGGAAGGGCTATGAGCCTCTTGACGAAATCCCTCTTAGGGTCCACCGGGTACTTGAAAACTATGATCTGCCCCCTCTTCGGTTCCGCGAAGGAATACCAGAACTTGGCCACCAGAACGCGGTCCCTGGGGAGAAGGGTGGGGATCATCGATCCGCTCGGGATCCAGAAAGCCTGTATCACCAGTGCCCTGAGGACCAGCGCAAGGACCAGAGCCCAAAGGACGGTCTCTATCATCTCTTTCCACCATGGTTTTACAGCCACGACCAAGCCCTCCAAATCATCATATCCTCTATTGTTCTCAGGGGATCTCTGTGAGGTTGACCCCGCAGTAGGCAGACACCGCTATCTCTGCGACCTTTTTCTTCTTGTCAGGGGTAAATACATAGAGGGTAAAGGCCGGCGTCATTGTATGCCACGCTGGAGTATAACACTTTTTCTGGTTTACCGTCGATTTGAAGTAAACAAGGCACCGGCCGTTTGTCCTGTATCTCTCGTATTCGGCGGGGTTGTACCATTGGATAAGCAGTTCTTCCCGAAAGCCTGAAAGGTATCTCACATCGAAGGCTCTCCTATGAAGGCAGGCCCTCTGGAGGGTCCTCTCCATCCACCTGGCCACGTTGCCCGCCTCTGCCCTCGCGGCCGTTTCGCTGCCGGACCCCCCGAAAAGTATCCACCCCGCTACAGGGGAGAAAGTAAGGGACATAACCGCAATTATCGAAGCTACTACTGCCAGTTCTGCAATGGTGTACCCTCTTTTGCGGGGAACGCGCGAAAAAGCGGGGGGCCCGGAAACACCCCCCCGCGTGTTATCGCCTGACCTGTTATTTGGTACCCTCATAACCCAGATCCACCGCTTTGACGTTATCTTCGACGAACTTCGCGGGCGCAAGTACCCTGACCGCTTCCAGCACCTCTTCGAGGGACACTCCCCCCACCCCGGCGCCGCACATGGCTCCCAGGATGAGCACGTTCAGAAAGAGGAAGCGTCCTCCCATCTCCTTCTTGAGAATATCGTACCCTAGGATGGTGTGAAGACGGGCTTCTCTTTCGGACATCCACTTGACAAGGGAGGGGTTTTCTGCGAACGCCGGGTCGTGGGTGTTGACCACGGCATGTCCGCCGGGTTTCAGGAAGTGCATGTTCCTTACAGCCTCGTTCTGGTCAAAGGCAAGCAGGACATCGGCTTCATTCGCCTTCACCAGGGGGCTGTTGTAATCGCCGACCTTGAAGTGGCTGATAACGGACCCTCCACGCTGGGCCATTCCGTGGACTTCGCTGCCGATCACTCTTTCCCCCCTGGAGAGGGCGATATGTCCGAGGACACGGCTGGAAAAGAGTATCCCCTGACCCCCGATACCGACTATGACATACTGCATGGCTAAGCTTCCTCCCCTTCTGTCGCGAGGATGGCCCC
>CAZAMZ010000261.1:0-196 GCA_964486375.1 uncultured Synergistaceae bacterium
TGTCTGCCGGAGTTTGAACAAGGACGGAAAGGAAAGCATGTCCTCGGGCTTACAGGCTACCTCCAGACAGAATTGGAACGGCTGGCATTGGCAAGTTCAATCGAGGATCAGTAATTCCCTTCGGATCGCTTCGGGGCAAAAAATACGGACAAACTCTTCGATCCCTTCCAGGTGAGCCCGCAATTGCCCGGAAGTG
>CAZAMZ010000261.1:206-2354 GCA_964486375.1 uncultured Synergistaceae bacterium
AGAACGAGATGTTCCGGAAGTTATGGCGCTGCTGTCATCGGGACCGTAAATGATGCTTGAAAGGATTCCGTTCCTGTCAGACAGGAACATGTCACCCTTCAGGAGGTTCCTTGTCTTCCCCCCCATTGACTGATATGTCTCTCTCCCCTCTGAGACATCCAAAAAAATGGGGAGGGATACCTTGTCCAGATCGTGGCCGGCTGTTAGCAGTCCGTTTTTCAATTCTGCCATGAACATCGCGGCCACAAGAGGTGACGGTGAAAATAATGGCTTCCCCTTCAGCGCTACTGTTTCTACCTGGTGAAGCACGGGGTAACCCTGACCGAATCTTCGGTAGTATTTTTCGTAGGCTTCGAAAGGGGGTTCCTGTCCAATCTGTTTCCTTGATTTCCCGAGATGCCGTTCACGGAGTTCTTCTTCCAGTAAGGCCTTTCTTTCCTCGAGCAAGCAGTTGCCTGCTGAATTCAGAACCTCCTCTATAACCATTATCCCGAAAGAGGCTCCAGGAAAACTGCTCTTCCAATTCGCAGACGCTGTGATCATTGGTTGGACCTCCCCTGTCTGGTCTTTCCCGGTAAAAATATAATACATTCAGTCAAGGTTTATTGTACTGGCGCGTTGATGTAAGATTTTCAAGGCAATCGATCTTGCCCGCTCGCACCGGTGGTCGGGTACACGGGAGTGGTCAGAGCGATGATGAAGAAGGGCGTCGGTTCTTTTTTCCTGTTTGTCCTCACGCTGTCATGGGCTGCCTTTTATCAGAACGGCCCGGCGGAGGCCCAGGTGGATGCGGCAGCTCTTTCCAGGGCCATGAACTCCATTGCGGTTATCTCTGTTGAAACGAAAGACGGCAAGGAAAACAGAGGCCTGGCTTTTCTGACGTCAGTAGAAGGAAGGGCTGTGACTGCCGCCCATCTTTTGAAGAATGCCTCCAGGGTAATACTCCGTTTTCAGGACGGAACTGAAACCCTCTCTTCCGGCGTTATCGCCATCGATGAAAAAAGGGGTCTGGCAATGCTAGACATACCTTCCTCAGGAAGGGCAGGCCTCACCATGGTCCAGGTCAGTATCAGCCCTGGGACCATGGTTTACTGCGGAGCGGTGAGGGATAACACCTACGGATTCGTGCAGCTGTCCGTCTCCGAGGTTCATCAGGGGTCTTTCGGGGTGGAAAGGTACGTCCTGTCAGGTGAGGCGCCTGAAGGCAACAGCGGCTCACCCGCCCTGGACCAGAAGGGGAACGTCACGGGGATGGTCATCGACACAGGCGAGGGAAAAGTACTTGTGCCCTCAGCTTTCATTGTTGCCATCGGCGATTCCTCCCCGCTCAAGTCATGGGGTGGTGAAGTTCCTGAAACTGTCGATGCACCCCAGGCAGATCCGGGTCCAGGGCCAATGGACGAGATAGACCAGGCCATTCTCGATTTCCTTGTCATGCTCTATGACCATGACAGTGTTTACAGGTGGGGGCAAGAAAAGACCATGGGGAAGGGTTACCTGGAAGGAGTACCGGAGGATGTTTACCACTACCAGACAAGGCTCGAGATTGCCATAAAAAAACTGGGCGGAGTCGAAACTGATGACCGTCTGCGTAAAAAGATAATAAAGAATCTTTCTGAGGCAGGAAACAACCAGGTCATCGCAGTTAATTGCTTTATTCAGGCCGTGGT
This sequence comes from uncultured Synergistaceae bacterium, assembly GCA_964486375.1. Taxonomy (GTDB): domain Bacteria; phylum Synergistota; class Synergistia; order Synergistales; family Thermovirgaceae; genus UBA4066. The sequence continues at coordinate 1,877 of CAZAMZ010000261.1, forward strand.
GGCAGGGCAAGGGGCCAGGGATTGGGGGGCCCAGTCCCAGGATCTGAACAAACGCGCCAAGGCTGCCATTAATATTGCCGGGGAAGTGCTGCTGACAGAACTCCCGGCGATACAAGAGCTTTACGAACGATCGACAGTGTTTGGCGAAAAGATGCACAGGGATATCAAATACTACCTCGGCATAGAGAAACGGGTGGCTCCCTTTGCGATAGGTGCCGTGACTACCATTGGAGAACCCTTCCGTATGATCGTGTTATACCATGAAACATTCGGGGAAGCGCTGGGCCTGAAAGCCGGTGACAAGATCCTTTCCGCGGCCGGGTCAAAATTCGATGACGGGGGGTCCATGGAGGACTTCAAGGCCGTGATCCTGGAAAACCTCGGTAAGACTATTGACGTGATCGTGGAGAGAAACGGGGAACAGACGACCCTGAAGATGAAGATCCCCGGGGAGATCCCGGAAAAATATCTAATTCCG
>CAZAMZ010000262.1:0-2345 GCA_964486375.1 uncultured Synergistaceae bacterium
GTGCTGTTGATATTTGTGTGACCGATACCCTGACAGGCAACGTCCTGATAAAGATGTTCTCTGCTTTTACCACCGGTGGGGGCTATGAATCTTCAGGGTGGGGGTATGGCCCTTCAGTAGGGAGCGGATGGCCTCTTATAGTCTCCATCATTTCCAGAGCATCGGGTGCGCCGGTAATTGCCGGGGCCCTGCAATATTCTGCCGCTGCAGCCGCTGGCGCCTTGCCCGAAAAAGTTACAGAATACCTTGCCCTTGCGGAGAAAGCCGGTCTTTCAGAGATACTTTCCGAGATCAGGCCTTCAAGGCCTGCCGAAGCCGCAGAGGTCAAGATGCCCACGAAGGAACCTACCGAAGAAGAGATCCATGGCATCGATGTACTGTCAATAGAGGATGCCGTCAGGACCCTGTGGAAGAACCAGATCTACGCCGAATCGGCCATGGGCTGCACCGGTCCTGTGGTCAAGGTTCCGGGCAGGCTCGTTAATGATGCTGAGAGAGTTCTGAAAAAGGAAGGATACATTTGACCGCCGGGTCCTTGTGAATATTGGAGCAGTGTTTTGTGGTATAATTTTTACCGGATAATTTAATATTATTGCCCTCGCGATAAACCCTGATGACATCGAAGGGGGTGATCTGCCGCTTCTGACCCGCACCAAAAAATGGTGTTGTGCTCTGAGAGTCTGTTCTAACGATCGACAACAGAGAAGAAGGAGGGGTTTTTTGTTATGGAAGCCTTTATGGCTGTCAACAGCTACGTGAACGGGATCGTCTGGGGTCCCCCGATGCTCGCTCTTCTGGTCGGGACCGGAATCTATCTTTCTGTCATCCTCGGTTTTCCGCAGGTAAGGTACTTCGGGTTCATGTTCCGTGAAGTCCTCGGCAAGATAGGCAAAAAAGCCGAGGGCGAGGGTACCATTTCCGCCTTTGGGGCCCTTGCTGTCGCACTGGCTTCGACCATAGGCTCCGGAAACATTGCAGGTGCAGCCACGGCTCTTCACCTGGGAGGACCAGGCGCACTCTTCTGGATGTGGATCACCGCCATATTCGGTATGACCACGAAGATGACCGAGGTTTCCCTGGCCGTCAAGTTCCGCGAAAAGGATGAAGCAGGCAACTGGCGCGGCGGAACAATGTACGTCATGGAGAAGGCCCTCGGCCAGAAGTGGCTTGCCTGGCTTTTCGCATTCTTCACAACCTTTGCCGCCTTCGGCATCGGTAACGCCATCCAGGCCAACTCTACTGCGCAGGCCCTGGAGCTCGGCTTCAGTATTCCTCCTTACGTCTCGGGAATAGTGATCGCGGTTCTGGTAGCCCTGGTCATAATCGGGGGACTGAAGAGGATCTCCGATGTCACCACCTACCTTGTCCCCTTTATGGCGATCTTCTATGTCCTTGGCGGGACTGCGGTGATCATAATGCATGCGGACCTTATCCCCCAGGCCGTCGGGAACGCGATCTATTATGCCTTCAATGATCCCATGGCCATGCCGGGTGCCATCGCGGGCTGGTCGATCAAGGCAGCCCTTACAAGGGGAGTTGCCCGAGGGGTCTTTTCGAACGAAGCCGGTCTCGGTTCCGCCCCGATGGTCCACGCCACAGCCGTCACGGACCATCCCGGGCGGCAGGGTGTCTACGGCCTATTCGAAGTATTCATGGACACCATCGTTATCTGCTCCATAACCTGCATCGGCATCCTCACCACCGGTACTCTCACGGCAAGGCCTGACCTTACCGGAGCTCAGCTGACCCTTACAGCCTTCCAGACGGTCCTTGGGACCCCCGGCGTCATGATCATGTCTGCGGGGCTTGCAATGTTCGCTTTCTCCACGATCCTGGGCTGGTACTGGTACGGTGAGACCGGCGCGGTATATATTTTCGGTCTTAAGGTCTCCCCCATCTACAAGGTGCTCTGGATCGCCGTATGCGTCATTGGAGCCTGGGGCGGAGGCGGCCATTTCCTCGCTAACATCTGGGATCTTTCCGATACCATGAATGGGCTGATGGCTGCGCCGAACCTTATTGCGCTTCTGTGGCTTTCCAACGAGATGCGCAAGATCGTCAAGGACTTCGACGAAAAACGGAAAAAAGGTATTATCAGGTAGCCTCGTCCCTGCGAGTCGCTGCTTCTTTGTGTTTTACTCGTCTACAAGGGGGTGCGGGTTTTCCCGCCCCCCCTTCTTCTGGAAAAGGAGGAGTTGACAAGTGACCCTGCGCCCGACGCGAATTGAGGTAAACCTGGATAACCTGGCCTCCAATTTCCGGGCTATTTCAGGTTCTTTAAGCCAGGGGTGCAGCCTTATGGCTGTAGTAAAGGCAAACGGCTACGGTCTCGGAGCAAGGCAGGT
>CAZAMZ010000263.1:0-2345 GCA_964486375.1 uncultured Synergistaceae bacterium
AACTCCAGGACAGCGGTGTAGTTTACGACAACCTTCTCCTGTACATAATGGATTTCATTGTCTACTAGGGTTTTTCAGGGGCTGGGTCCGGGCTCTGTCTGGATCCGGCCCTTTTCATTTTATGTCGGTCACTTCCCTTAACAGGGGGCATCCGGCAAAAGGCGGGGGCAACCTTCATGAAAGAAATTCTTTCAAGGATCCATGAACTGGAGAAAAGCATGGTTCATACACTTTGCGATCTGATAGATATTCCCGCTGTATCCCCTTTGAACGGTGGACAGGGCGAGAGAAAAAAGGCTGAATATCTTCTAGCGAAGTTGAATAGTCTTGGTTTCGGATCTGTGGAGTTCTACAACTCCCCTGATGAAAAGATCGAATGCGGTTACCATCCGAACATTGTAGCAAGGATCAAAGGTCGCACACCTCGCCGGGTATGGTTCGTATCCCACATGGATGTAGTCCCTGAGGGGGATATTTCTCTCTGGAACAGCGACCCCTTCAAGGCCATGGTAAAAGATAACAGGGTCTACGGCAGGGGAACTAGCGACAACGGGCAGGAGATCGTCTCGTCCCTCTATGCTGCGGCAGCGCTCAAGGAACTGGGTATTGAGCCTGAATTCGAAGTATGCCTCTGTTTTGTGTCCGACGAAGAAGTGGGGAGCCAACACGGAATATGCCACCTGCTGGAAGAGGGGCTTTTTTCACCGGACGATCTTATATATGTTCCAGATAGCGGTTCAATTGACGGGAGTTTCATAGAGATCGCCGAAAAGAGCAGCTGCTCCGTCGAGTTCGTTGTGGAAGGCAGACAGGTTCATGCCAGTGTGCCGGAGCGTGGCATCAACGCCTGCAGGGTAGCCAACGAGCTCTCCTGCATCCTTGACAGCGCCCTGCACGAGGCCTTCCCGGAGTCTGACCCGATCTTCAGCCCCCCGATATCGACATTCGAGCCTACCAGGCGCAACCTGAACGTGCAGAACAGCAACACCATCCCGGGCAGGGAGATCTTCACTTTCGACTGCAGGATCCTTCCCTCGATACCCTTTGAAGGGATCGAACAATTGATAGCCGGAAACGCTGAATTCATGGAAAAAAAGCACGGGGCAAAAATTACCTGGACTTTCCCCAGGAGGGACATAGCCCCGGCCGCGACGCCCATAGATGCTCCAGTGGTAGGGATCATGGAAAGGGCCATAAAGGAAGTATTGCAGGTGGAACCCTGTGTCGGAGGGATAGGGGGAGGTACCTGTGCCTCTTTCTTCAGGAAAGCGGGAATGCCCGCCGTGGTCTGGCGCCAGGGGAACGATACCGCACACCAGCCCAACGAATTCATTGAGACCGAGCACATGGTGAACGAGGCGAAAGTATTTTCCCGTATCATGTGCGGAATATGATATGTTTAACCAATATCCTGTCCACTGAGGGTGATATGTATGCTTCTGGATAAAAAATCATCTGAAGACAGGGCCTACGCGGAAATAATGGCGATGATCCTCTCCCAGGAGATCCCGCCCGGTTCCGTGATGATGGAAGGGGCCCTGGCCGAGCGTTTGAAGATGAGTCGTACTCCCATAAGGGCTGCGCTGCGCAGGCTGGTTTCCTCAGGCCTGCTGGATATAACGTCCAACAGGAGCGCTTCCGTCCCGATCCTGTCCAAAAAGGACTGGGACGACCTCTTTGAATTGCGGCTGAGAATTGAGCCGAGGATCGCGGCTTTGGCTGCCATGAAGTTCGACAGCGAAAAGGGTGCTTTCCTCCGCGAACTTGTAGAGGAGGAGAAGAAGGAGCACCACGACGACAGACTGTCACTCCAGGAGATAAACGAAAGGCTGCACCTGGGCATTGCCGAGCTTGCCGACAACAAGTACATGTTCATGTCGCTCAACCAGGTTTTCTGGAGGTGTCAGCTCTATGTATGTTTCTTCGACTCATTCCTTCCATCCGCAAAAGAGAGGGTTATTGACCGTTTCGAAAAACCCTACGAACTGACAAGCATTGCCCAGCACGAGCGGATCGTTGATGCCATTACATCGGCAAACCCGGAGCAGGCGGAAGAGGTCATGAGGGAGCACATCATATCCACGTACCAGAGGTCGACTTCCTACACGAACTGACCCTGGGTCTGCAAAAAGGAAGGAAAAAGGAATTGATGAAGAAATACGTGATAGAGAAAATATCCCGCCAACTTGCAAATGACGGCATAGATGCTCTTTTGATCGCCCCTTCCTTCGACCTGGACTTCGTATCGGGGCTGCGCCTGAAGCTGTATGAACGCTTCCTTGGTTTTGTGATCGACAAAAGGGCAAACTGTTTCTGCGTGGCCCCGGAGATGCACCGGCAGGAGA
>CAZAMZ010000264.1:0-2338 GCA_964486375.1 uncultured Synergistaceae bacterium
CAGGTTCGGATTTGAAAAGGCGTAAACCGTAACTCGTAACTCGTGACTCGTGACTCGTAAACCGTAAACCGTAACTCGTGACTCGTGACTCGTGACTAGTAAACCGTAAACCGTGGATCGTGGATCGTAAAGCAACCCGGGAAACAGGCGGGACGCAGCATAGACCTGAAGGGCCAAAACCCGTGAGGCGTGGGATACGAGAAGCAGGAGGAAACTGCGACCTCCAAAAATGCTTGAACGGTTTTCGTGCAAGAACAGGACAGACCCGGGGGCTGCCGGTGACGGCAGCCCCCTTTGCTGTCAAGGAAATATGCTTGACAGACAGGGAATGACTTTCTATAATCATTCCCTGTGCTTGTTCGGAGGTGTCACATTGAACGACCAGATCGAGCAGAGAGTAACGCTCTCCAGGCTATTCGACATTTACGAGCCGGTCCTGACAGAGAAGCAGAGGGAAGCTTTCAGGCTGCATGTTCTGGAAGACTGGACCCTTTCCGAGGTCGCGGAAAGACTTGAAGTTTCCAGGCAGGGCGCCCATGATCTCGTCCACAGGACGAGGGAACGCCTTGCCGAGATGGAAGTACTGCTCGGTTTTTCCGGGAAAGATGCGGCATGGGACAGGCGTTTCCGGAAACTTGAAGATTGGCACCGGCGTTATTCGTCACAGATACCGGAACAGGCCGAAGCCGAACTTTCAGTTATCCTGACCCCCGGAGTGCTGGAGGAATGATCTGACTGATGTTCGATTCTCTGAGGGAACGTCTTGAAGGTGTATTCAAGGGACTCAGGAGCCGTGGGAAACTGACCGAGGCCGATATTACAGAAGCGCTCAGGGGAGTTAGAAGGGCCCTCCTGGAGGGTGACGTTAACTACAGGGTGGTCAAGGATCTTGTAGAGAAGATCAGGGTTCGTGCAGTCGGCAGGGATGTCCTGGACTCTATAACCCCTGCCCAGCAGGTAATAGTTATAGTTTTCGAAGAGATGTCATCAATAATGGGTGGAGGCAGGCAAACCCTGTCTTTCTCCCCGCGACCTCCTTCGAAGTACATCCTTGCAGGACTCCAGGGGTCGGGAAAAACCACGACCTGCGTTAAATTGGCGAAAAAACTTTCCGACGGACATAAACCTCTTGTAGTGGCGTGCGACTACAGGAGACCGGCAGCCGCAGAGCAACTCAGGATACTTGCGGAACAGGCAGGGGTAGGTTTCTTCGGGCCCGCCGGGGGCGAAAAGGATGTACTCGTTATTGCCGGCAAGGCCATGGATCATGCGGCGCAAAGGCTTTACGACGTTCTGGTCTTCGACACTGCCGGTCGTCTCGATATCGATGAAGAACTGATGGAGGAACTTGCAGGCCTCGGCGATCTGGTTGAACCCGTGGAGACCCTCCTGGTCGTGGATTCCATGACAGGACAGGAGGCAGTTAATGTAGCCTCGGCTTTCAATGAACGTATCCCCCTTACAGGAGTGATCCTCACCAAGCTCGACGGCGACTCCAGGGGCGGAGCTGCCCTCAGCATAAAAGCCGCCACAGGTGTTCCTGTCAAGTTCGCCGGCGTGGGAGAGCGTGTGGCCGACATCGAGGTTTTCGATCCCGAGAGGATGTCCCAGAGGATACTGGGAATGGGTGATGTCCAGGGCCTGGTGGAAAAGATCCAGCAGGCAGCCGATAACAGGGATATCGAGAAGATCGCGGCTTCTGTAAAAAAGAAAAAACTTACCATGGAGGACATGTTGCTCCAGATCAGGCAGGTACGAAAGATGGGCCCCCTGGACAAGGTGCTCGACATGATCCCCGGGGTGCGGAATATCAAAGGGATAGAGAACGCCCAGATGGACCCGCGGAGACTGGTTCAGGTTGAAGCAGTGATACTTTCGATGACCAAAGAGGAAAGGGATAACCCCCAGATCATAAAGGGGAGCCGCCGGCGCAGGATAGCAATGGGATCAGGCACTTCGGTACAGATGGTCAACCAGGTACTGAAGCAGTTCGAACAGATGAATATGCTGATGAAGCGTTTTGCGCCCGGCAAGAAGGGATTGAAACTCCCCAGGGGTTTCCCCCCCATGCCGATGTAGAGGTGACAGCCGTTTACGCCGTTCAACAGGGCTACGGCATGATCCGTATAGAAGTTGCAGCAGAAGACCATAAAAGCAGGAGGTGGCATTAGGATGGCAGTCAGAATTCGTCTAGCAAGATTTGGCCGGAAGAAACAACCCTATTACCGACTGGTCGTCGCAGACTCAAGAGCGCCCCGTGACGGAGCGTTTATCGAGCAGATAGGTTCCTACGACCCGATGAAAGAACCGGCGGATCTTAAGGTGCAGGAGGAGAGGG
>CAZAMZ010000265.1:0-2334 GCA_964486375.1 uncultured Synergistaceae bacterium
AACCCCACACGCTTGTCATTGGCTGTTCCGACAGCAGGGTAATACCGGAAGAGATTTTTTCTGCCGGCCCGGGCGAACTTTTTGTCCTTAGAAACGTGGGCAATCTCTGCTGTACGGACAATCCGGCTGTTGCATCGGCCATAGAGTATGCAGTAGGACACCTGGGGGTAAGCAGGGCAATAATCCTGACCCATGGGGATTGCGGAGCCGTAAAAGCCGCCTGTCACCCTGAACATCTTGAGGAGAAAGGGATATTATCATGGCTGGGTGGTGAATCATATTCCGGAGCTTCCCTTGAGGAAGCCATCAAAACATGGGGTGTAAGGCAGTTGGAAAGGCTGAGAGAATTCCCGATCGTGAAGGAAGCAGTTTCGAGAGGGAGACTTCAGGCACAGCTTCTTTTCTTTGACCTTGAGTCTCTCAGGATGGATATCTATGTCGGCGACGAATGGCTGGAACTTGGAGTTTGAGACGAGGCCCTGTCATCAGGCCTGGAATGGATCAGATTAAAGGATCAAGGACCTTATCGTCCTGCGGGAAACCTTGATCCCCATATTTCTGTCATTCAGGCAGAAAAAGACAAGGAGTGAATGTGTTGCCATACTACGATTTTGACATGGTTCATGAACGCAGAAATACCGGCAGTCTGAAATGGGACGGGATGATGGCCCGTTTCGGATCAGTCCCTGATGATGCCCTTCCAATGTGGGTTGCCGATATGGATTTTCTCTCCCCCCCCGAGGTGATCAATTCGATAAGGGAAAGAGCCCTTGAGGGGATCTTCGGGTATGTCCAGGCTCCGGATTCTTCCTTCAAGGCTGTTTCAGATTGGGTCGGTTCGGTACATAATTGGGATGTCGACACTGACTGGATCATATCCTGTACCGGGGTTATGCCTGCTATTGGCGCAGCCATAAGGGCTTTTTCGAAACCAGGGGATGGAGTCGTTATCCAACCCCCCGTTTATCCTCCTTTTTTCAGGATCGTCGAAGATAACGGCAGGAAAGTGACGGAAAACCCGCTAATCAACGACTGTGGTTATTACAGGATAGATTTGGACGCCCTCAGAAGCCTCCTCCAGGATCCCGTGAACCGGATCCTTCTCCTTTGCAGCCCTCACAACCCTGTTGGCAGGGTATGGAAGAAAGAGGAACTCGAACAGGTGGGACGTATTTGTCTTGAGACAGGGACCCTGCTGATATCCGATGAGATCCATGCAGACCTGGTCTTTAATCCCGGCAGGCATATACCCTCCGCTTCAATATCGCCGGACGTCGCCCTCAACATCATTACGTGCATCAGTCCCAGCAAGACCTTCAACATACCTGGACTGCAGACATCCTACACGGTAATACCCGATCCTTCTCTCCGTGAAGGATTTCAGGCCTCACTCAGAGCTGCCGCCATAGGCACCCACAACATATTCGGCCTGGCGGCAAGTGATGCTGCCTACCGGCATGGTGCACCATGGAGAGAGTCGATGCTCGAATACATCAAGGGTAATCTTGACAGGGCCATCGCGTTCTTCAGGGAGGAAATGCCTTGGGTCGGTGTTTGCCCCCCTGAGGGGACTTACCTTCTGTGGCTTGATATGACCGGATCAGGTCTCGGAGCCGAGATGGTGACGGAAAGGCTGATCCAGAATGGAAGAGTGGTTCTAGACCCGGGATACTGGTTCGGGAAAGAGGGCAGGGGATGGCAGCGTCTCAACATAGGCTGTCCCCGCTCCCTGCTGGAAGAAGGACTTGAGAGGATAAAGTCCTCTTTCCAGGACGACTTTCGTTGAAATTACAGGTGTCTTGTCATGAAAGGGGGTCCGGTCTCCGAAAAGACCCCGTAATTTTTCAGTCCAATGCTTGTTTGACTGTCTTGAAGAAGGTGTCGATATCCTCTTCAGCGAAGAGGTCGATCCTTTCCATTGGGAGGTAATGGTGGGAAATATCACCCTTGTTGACTACTACTATCCTCCCTTTTGACAAGGCGGGGAGGAGGGCGGCTGGGGTGACATTCAGGGACGATCCGGCCACGAACATGAGATCCGAATTCCGTGCCATCTCCCTGCTCTCTTCAAGGTGTTTTACCATCTCACCGAAAAATACCACGTCGGGCTTGATCACCCCTCCGCAAAGGTCGCACTCCGGGACATCTGCCGAAAAGGCCATATCCAGGCTTTGCCGGTAATCCCAGTTCTTGCCGCAGCCCGTGCAGGAACTGGACCAGACTCCCCCATGGAACTCCAGTACATTCACTGATCCAGCCCTCTGATGAAGGGCATCTATGTTCTGTGTAATTATCCCGGACATTTTCCCCTCTTTTTCAAGTCCGGCGAAAAAC
>CAZAMZ010000266.1:0-2331 GCA_964486375.1 uncultured Synergistaceae bacterium
GTTACGAGTCACGAGTCACGAGTTACTAGTTACGGGTTACGAGTCACGAGTCACGCCTTCAGGGTTGCGTTTCTCCTGTTTCCACACTGTCCAGAACACCGGCATGGGGAAAAGGGGGAGCATTCCCGTGAATATCAGGACGGGAGTGAGGCCGAAAATATCCGCCATGGCACCTAATGGAGCCAGCAGCAATCCGGCCAGCCCGAAGGAAAGGCCTGTGACTATCGAGGCGGCAGTACTTCGAGCCTGGGGGGGCGATACTCTGTGCGGCTGCGTTCGTGACAGGAAGGATAGCTTCAAGAAGAGCGTTGCCTGTCATATAGAAAAGGAGTGAGGGAATGCCCTTAATAAGTGCAGCAGGCACAAGAAAGAAAGGGGCAAGAACCATACTGGCCATGATGACTTTCCTGTTGCCGAAATGGTCGGCCATCCGCCCTCCGATAACGGGGGAGACGGTTCCTATGGCGCTGATCCAGAACAACACCGTTCCTATCTCGACAATGCTTCCGCCCCTTGCTGCTATCAGGAGAGGCAGGAAGAAACGGATACCTTCAAAAGAAGTGTCCCTGCATAGACATAACAGCCACAAGGGGAATATCGATCTGAAGGTGCTTCTGAAGGACCGGAGAAAACCCTTTGTAGAGGGTGTCTCCGGTAGCGCCTCTGCCTTGAGTGTAGGGATGAAACGGATCACCAGGAAGGCACCGGCCATTACCGGGACCATTGTCGCCAATGGCAGGAGAAGGCCTGTGCCGAATAACCCTGTCATGAATATGGCGTAAAGAGGGCTGACGGCTGCTCCCAGGATACCTCCGATGGAAAATATCGCTATGAACAGGCCCAGGTTTTCAGGGTCACCGACATAACCCACGCTTCCGTAACCGAGGGGGTGGTAGATAGCGCTTCCGAATCCCCAGAGGCCGACTATCAGGAGGGCCATGCCGTATGAAGGGGCGGCAGGCAGCAGCCCGGCGCCCAGGGCGGACATTACAGGGCCGATAATGATCGCGTATGGCCGGGTAAGTATGTCGGAATAATAGCCTGCCATGGGCTGTACAATTATGTGAAGAAAGCCTGAAATGGACCTGAGGATCCCCGCCTGGGCGTAGGATATTCCAAGTCGGCTGACGATAAGCGGCATGAACGCCGGAAGAAAGGCGGCGTGAATGTCGTTCAGGAAACGGGTCAAGGATAATATTACAAGTCTTCTGTTAATAGAAGGGCGTTTTATTTTTTTCGTCACTGCCCGGATCCTGCCTTTCCGCGATGAAGTCGACTGGTACTGTCAGTATCTTTTCAACCGCTTTCTCTTATCTTCCCTGTCTGTCTTTTTTCCATCCGGTCCAGAAAATCGGCATGGGGAGAAGGGGAAGTGCACCAATGACGATGAGGACAAACGAAAGACTGGTTCGGTCTGCAAGGGCTCCTATGGGCGCCGTTAGTAGGCCCGCAAGTCCGAAAGTCAGGCCGGTTACCATTGAAGCTGCAGTGCTTCTTGCTCCGGGAACCATTTCTTGAGCGGCTGCTCCGGTGACAGGCAATAGACCCTCAAGGAGAGATATCCCGATCATGTAAAATGCGACGGAGAGCCCTCCGGAGGTAATCGCAGCCGGGATAAGGAAAAAGGGTGCCAGGGCCATCGTCATTCCAATAAAATTTCTGCGGCCGAACCTGTCAGCGATGGATCCGGCAAGCATTGGTGAAATAGTCCCCACTGTGCTAATAAGGAAGAGTATTGTGCCGACGTTCACTATGCTACCCCCCCTTGAAGCGATCAATAAGGGAAGGAAAAAACGTATGCACTCCACGGCGGTGTCTCTGCACACGCAAACAAACCATACGGGAAAAATGATCCTGAATGTTTTTCCGAAAGAACGCAAAAAACCCATTGGTGTTGGTCCAACACCTGAATCATCAACCTTGAGAGTTGGGATATGGCGTATTACCAGCCACGAACCGACCGAGACCGGTATCATTGCTGCAACGGGCAAGATTGGTCCGAATCCGAAAACCTTTGCAAGAAATATTGCGTAAAGAGGGCTCATGGTAACCCCAAGCATGCCCCCCACAGAAAAGATAGCAAGGTAAAAAGCAAGTTTGTCTGGATCTCCAACATAACCCACGCTGCCATGGCCAAGGGGATGGTAGACAGCACTACCAAATGCCCAAAGGCCCACAGAAAGAAGGGTAAAACCGTAGGTTGGGCTGAGAGGAAGCAGAGAAGCCCCCAGTGCTGTAATTAGGGGGCCGGCAATAATAGCGAAAGGTCGTGAAAAAAGGTCTGAAACATAACCTGCCATTGGCTGGATTATCATGTGTATCATCCCGGAA
>CAZAMZ010000267.1:0-2321 GCA_964486375.1 uncultured Synergistaceae bacterium
CCCGGCTTCATTCTGACTCCCCTGAACATGGGTTCTGCCAACCTTTTGATCACTTCTGCGCTGTGGTCCCTCCTGCCTTTTGCCGTTCCTGCCCCGATCATTACCAGGTCATATGCTCCGAGAGCCTTTTCAACAGCTTCACTGATAAGGTCCTCGTTATCACGGACCAGTTCATGGATGTCCAGAGGGTATCCCCAATCCCTGAAAAGGGCCTTAAGCATCCAGGAATTAGTCTCGGGAACGCCCTGGGCGGTATCGGAACCACCCTTGATCCATTCCGTTGCGGGAAGGATCTCGTCCCCGGTCGGAATGAAGATAGTTCTGGGAAGTCTATTTACCGGCACAGAGCGGTATCCTGAGGCTATGAGCAATGCGATCGCAAAGGGTGTCAACAGATCCTCTTTCCTTGCGACGATCTGTCCTTTTGCGATATCTTCGCCCTCGGGTCTGATATTCTCCCCTCTTGTCAAAGATCTGGTGATACTGAGAGTTCCAGGACCATAAAAAGTGTCTTCAATCATAACTACAGAATCAAATGCAGGGGAGACTGGTCCACCGGTGTTGACCCAACTGTATAAGCCATCGTTTATCTCGACAGGAGTTGTTGGGGACGCTCCCGCCGTATCTGAAGATCTTACGGAGTAGCCGTCAACTGCAGAAGAGGGAAACTGGGGAAGGTTCCTGCGCGAAAGGATATCTTTTGCCAGCCTCCTGTCCCCGTTGAGTTCATCCGACAGCAGGTCGATACTGTCAAATCCTTCAAGAGGCAGGATCCTTTCCTCTATCATTGACCAGGCAGTATCAAGGTCGATATGTTCCATAAAACCTACCAAAGCCACACCTCAACATTTTCGCCTTTGCGAAGGGTCTCAACGTCCTCGGGGAGCCTCAGCAGTCCATCGGAACGCCCCAAGGCAAGAAGATAACCTGATTTTCCCCATAAGGGAACGATCCCACCTTCGGAGTCGACCATTGCCGGAATGAACTCCTCTACTCCGCTTTTCCCGACAATATCTGTCGATGCCTTGAGACTGACTTTCCTGAACATGTCCCGGGCCTTTCCGGTCATCATTGCCGACAGGAGGGGAACAAGAAAAGTCTCTGTGATCACCGCACAGGAAAGCGGATGTCCAGGAAGGCATATTGCCATCTTTTTCCGGTCCGGGTCACCCGAGGCGATGGTCGGTTTGCCCGGGGATATATTCAAACCCCTGACAGGGATCTCACCTTTTGCAAGTGATCCGAGCAGTCTGGTCGAATGGTCCCGGACACTGATGGAAGAACCGCCGCTCAAAACGACCACGTCAAACTTGCCTATTGTATCGTTGAAAACGGATCCCAACTTGAAGGGGTCGTCTCTGACTATGCCAATGATCTCTCCCTTGAACCCTGCACGGGCAAGACTGGCAAGAATTCCTGAAGAATTGGAGTCCCTGATCATCCCCGGACGGATCTCTCTGGTCTCTACAGGAACGATCTCGTCACCAGTGCTGATTATTGCGACCTTCAGATCTGCGATTACAACCTTGTCAAAACCGCTTGCCGCCAGGGATGCTATATTCCTGAAATCAAGAATGTCACCCTTTTTGAGGATGGTATCCCCCTCTTCGAACTCTTCTCCACGGAAAACCATGTTCTCACCAGACTGGACAGACTTGCGCACTTCAAGGATCGAACCCGTACTTGAAGTATCTTCCGTCATTATTACAGCATCGGTGCCTTCGGGAATGGCTCCCCCGGTATGGACAACTGCCGCTTCCTCCCTGGAAACCCTGAAGGTCGGCATATCGCCCATAGGCACTTCTCCGCAGATCGAAAGGAAGACAGGGGATGCCGGGCTGGCACCGGGAAGGTCGCCGGATCGCACGGCAAATCCGTCCCTGAGGCTTCTGTTGAAGGGAGGACTTGGAGATGACGCACGGATATCCGCTCCAAGTGCGGAACCGATAGCCTCAATGATAGGGACATCTCTTCTGACAGGAATATCCCATGGGAAAGCCATCCTCTCGGAAAGAAGGGACAGGGCGTCTTCCCTCGAAATCGTTCTGGTAACAAACCCGGACATAGGTTTACCTCAACAGGATCCTGGGCGGCATGTTCTCAACGTCTAGTCCTGCCTGGTCACCAGAGTGGGATAGCCTTTTGAAGCCAGTTCCCTGGCCAGGTTGTCGGCATCAGCTTTCTGCGTTCCGGCCGGGATCCTGACCCTGTAATATGTCTTGCCTCCTACCTCTGCCTGTACTACGAACGCTTCGTAATTCTTCTCTCTTGCATCCCTGGCAAGGTTCTCTGCTGAATCCCTCAGGGTGAAAGCACCGATC
>CAZAMZ010000268.1:0-2303 GCA_964486375.1 uncultured Synergistaceae bacterium
CGGTCTCATAGGACACCCTCCCTTCTCGGATGACCCTGTCGACGGCCTGATACTGACTATTCTTTCCCAGAATACAAATGACAGGAACCGTGACCGGGCCTTCAGTGAACTGAAGGCCCGGTTCCCTTCGTGGGACATGGCTGCCAGCGCTTCCCGGGAAGAAGTCGCTGAAGCTATCAGGACAGGAGGAATTGCAAATATAAAGGCCAAAAGGATCCTTTCCGTCCTCGGTCGTATAAGGTCCCGCTTTGGAGCCTATTCCCTGAAAACGATGAAGGATTGGGAAACCCCGGATATAACAGGTTTCCTGAAAGAGATGGAGGGTATAGGGGCAAAGACGATCGCCTGCGTACTCCTTTTTGACCTCGGCCGGCCTGCCTTTCCCGTCGACACACATGTGGCCAGAGTTTCAAGAAGGCTTGGCTGGGCTTCGGCGAGCATGCCTCCCGAAGAGATACAGATGGTGATGGAAGGACTCGTGGCTGCCGATCGTTACCTTGAAGCCCACCTGAACATGATCACTCACGGTCGGCATATCTGCACTGCCAGGAAAGCTTTTTGCGATGGATGCCCACTAGCGGACAGATGTTTTTACGCAGTAAACGGAGAGGTCCAATGAACACAACCCGGCCTGTCGTTTCCTGTATCAGGTGCGCCTCTTACTGCAGGGATGAAGTATCCGAAGCTGTCAGGGAAGCAGTCCGGCTCTCGGGAGGGTTGCCTGCCAAACCTTATTCAGTCCTGCTCAAGGCCAACCTCCTTTCTCCGAAGGAACCTTCCAGGGCTGTCACCACTCATCCCGAGGTCCTCAGGGCAATAGCCATGATCCTTTTGGAGTCCGGATGCCGCGATATTCATATAGGGGATAATCCGGGTTACATCTTCAGACACCAGGAAGAGGAACTCTTTTCCAGGACAGGGATTGCTTTCATTTCGACTGAACTGCCTGTTCAGGCGGGGCTTATCTCAAAAAACGGTTTCAGGGAAGTATCACCCACGGGTTCGAAGTCTTTGACCACGGTCAGGGTGTGTGAAAGTGCACTGAGGACCCCTTGCCTAATCAATGTTCCAAAACTGAAGACCCATGTCGAAACAGGAATAACCGGTTCCATCAAAAACATGTTCGGGATAGCTGATACCGATACAAGGAAGAAAGCCCACGGCGTGAAGGGCAAGAACTTTCTGGCCGAAGCGGTTATTGACATCTTTTCTGCAAGGATCCCCGATCTCTGCATTCTTGACGGTGTAGACGGGATGGAGGGATATGGCCCCTCCCATGGCAGGAGCAGAAGGGTCGGCTGGATAGCTGCTTCGGATAACGCCCTCGCCCTCGATTATGTTCAGGCCGTGATAATGGGGTACAGAGACCCCATGTCAATACCCTTGCTGGCCCTCGCTGCGGAAAGATTCGACGGTCCCTTCACGAGAGATGAGATCGAACTGGTCGGGGCGAAATGGGAAGAACTCCCATGCAGCGGGTTCTCAAGGGCCCCTTCTGCAATTTGCATGATACCCTCATTTCTTCGTGGTGCGGCCCATCAGCTGGTTGCATTGAAACCGGGGCTGGATGCAGGAAAATGCACAAGATGCGGAATATGCAGAGAGGTTTGTCCCGTGGGAGCGATCGATGCTGATGAAAATGGATTCCCTGCTATTGACCGTACCAGGTGCGTGCATTGCCTTTGTTGTCACGAATTATGCCCAACAGGTGCGATGAAGGTCAAGGAAAACCTGGCAAGCAGGTTGCTGAGATAAAAAAAGCGCCCTGCGAGAAGGGCGCCCGGGCTGTTCGCTTGCTGGGACAGAAATGGCCACTACTTCTTCAGACGTTCAAGAACAAGTTTATAGCCGTCAGCCCCATACTCCAGAAATTTCTTTACCCGGCTTATCGTGGCTGTGCTTGCACCCGTCTGCTGTGCGATCTGAGGGTAAGTAAAACCCTCGCTGAGCAGTTTTGCTACTTCCAGCCTTTGCGCAAGGGCCCTGATCTCTCCTATAGTTGCAATATCCTCAAGGAAACGGTAAACATCGTCGACGGTCTCGAGCGACAGGATTGCCTCGCATAACTGGTCCGTCAGACGATCTTTCCACTTTTCAGCCATGCCAAAACCCCCCTCAGTAAAATGCTTTAGCATATTCTAGCACTGACTACTATTTGGGGCAAGCATCCGCAGATGTGAAAGTTCCGTGGTTGAACAGGTGAAAATGTCAGAAAATCGCGGGTTCGCGGGGTTGACGCCGCAGGTGACGATGCATATAATGAGTTCCGCTGGCCGGGCTGGCGGAATAGGTAGACGCACGGG
>CAZAMZ010000269.1:0-2300 GCA_964486375.1 uncultured Synergistaceae bacterium
AATATCAGGAGGAGACCCGTCGGAACCGTAACGCCAAAGATGTCGAAGGAAAGGAAGTTGTCCAGAACCTTTCCAAGCCTGTCCTGGATGGCTATGGTAACCCTGAGGCCTGATCCACCGTAGGGCCAGATCATTTCAGGGCTCTTGTAGGGGGCGAGAAACCAGAAGATACACATCAGGGAGACGATCGAGAATCCGAAATAGGTTCCCACGGTCATCTCCTGTCCCTTGACCCTGTTAAGGAGTATCCCGTAAAAGAAACCCGTTATCGCTCCCAGTAAGGCGGCCACCCCGATGGAGAAGAAAAGTCCTGAAAATCCTGCCATGTCAAGTTCGATGCTAAGGGTAGTGGCTACTATCCCGCAGGTTATCCCCAGCGGGAGGGCAAAATTGGGACCCGTGCCGCTCTGTATCGAGGGTATCATCGCAAGGACGAGGATGCCGTTCATCCCGAAACGGGTCAGGACACTCGAAAGTATCTGCTGCATCGGCAGCCTCAGGAACAGCGCATAAGCCAGCAGGAACAGGAGGAACCCGAAAATGATAAGTCGGGCTACCCCGAAGTCCCGGTAAAAATCGAGGACTCTTTCCTTTAACGTGGTTTTCTCCGGCACAAGGCTGTCTTCCGGCATCAGGAGACCTCCTTCATGTGATGGGTCAGCGCTCCGGCCATTATGAGGCCGAACCTTTCGTTGCTGTCATCAGGGGGAAGAATTCCCTCGAGACGCCCCTTGTAGATAATGGCGATCCGGTCGCACACAGACCTGAGTTCAGCAAGTTCCGAGGAGGTCATAACGATCGTCACCCCGGCCTTCCTGTTCAGTTCCACAAGCAGGTTGAGTACGAGGCGTTTTGCCCCTACATCAATTCCCCTGGTCGGTTCCGATACGAACAGTATTTTTGGCTCAAGCGTCAGGGCCTTCGCAATGCAGACCTTCTGCTGGTTGCCCCCGCTGAGCCTCCTGGTCAGCTGGTCGGGCCCGGTACAGCGGATGTCCAGGTCCTTGATCATCTTTTCGCTGTGTTTCCTGGAAGCCTCGAAATCCATCAGCTGGAAGATGCCTTTCTTCAGGAACTTGCCCTGGCTCTGCATGGCCTGGACAATAATGTTCATCTCTATCGAGTCTTCGAGGAGCAAGCCGATGCCCCTCCTGTCCTCCGACACAAAAGCCATCCCGCTGTTGAGAGCATCGGTGGGGCTGTTAAGGGGGATGGGGTTCCCGGCCAGAACGATCTCACCGGTGGAAGAGTACAGACCCATAATGCCGTTGGCGATACCGATCTTCCCATGTCCTGCCAGGCCCCCGATACCCAGAATTTCACCGGGTGCTACATCAAGATTTACACCGTGCAGTTCTTCACCGGGCATCTCGACGTGCAAGTTCCGTATAGAGAGGAGAGGCTCAGGGCATTCCAGGTCAGTTTCGCACTTGTCCTTCCTGGTCACAGCCTGGATCTTTCTGCCGACCATCAGCTCGGCAAGCTTTCCGACGGTAGCCTCTTCCGGCTTCATCGTGGCGACCTGTTCACCGTCGCGAAGGACAGTTATCTGGTCGGCAACCTCCAGGACCTCGTCAAGCCTGTGGGTTATGAACAGTATGGAGATGCCCTGTCGGGAAAGGCGTTTTATCGCCTCAAGCAGGGTGTCAGCGTCTGATTCGGTGAGGACCGCCGTAGGTTCATCGAGGACCAGTAATTGCAGGTTGGTCTTGTCCAGTTCCCGGGCGATCTCTATGAACTGCATGAAGCCGACGGGAAGGCCGGCCACTTTCAGCATTTCGTCTATTCCGAGGTCAAGCCTGTCAAGGGCGGCCCGGGCATCCTTGCGCATTCTCTGGATGTCAAGGGTTTCCATCTTGTCGCCCAGGAATCTGCTCCACAGGTTTGGCCTGGTAGGTTCCCGGTTCAGTTTGATGTTCTCCATGACGGAAAAGCCGGGAAGCAACATGAATTCCTGGTGTACCATTCCTATACCCAATGCCATGGCCTCTTCAGGAGAAGAGGAAGGTGCCGGTTGGCCGTTGAACAGGATCTTGCCCTGGAATCCCCCGGTACTATGTATCACCGGCATGCCGAAAAGAATGTTCATCAGCGTCGATTTGCCGGCCCCGTTCTCACCGACTATCGCGTGGACCTCTCCCGGGGCAACGGTTATGTTTATGCCCTTGAGAACTTTGTTCCCGAAATAATCCTTGCGGATATTTTTCATTTCAAGACGAGGTCCCGTCATCGGGAATCCTCCTTATTTTCAATTTTGGCAGAGAAAGAGGGGCCGGAAGTTGCGGGGCCCCGTCTTTCTC
>CAZAMZ010000270.1:0-2258 GCA_964486375.1 uncultured Synergistaceae bacterium
CCATGTTCATCATCGCCATATTCTGGGGGTCAGGCTTTGGGGCAACAAGCTGGCTTCTGGGTTTTCTCTCGCCTATGTGGCTTCTTTCGGCCAGGTTCCTGCTCAGTTCGACCATATTGCTGGCTCTTTTCCGCAAGCGCCTCAGGTTCCTGACCAGGAGAGATATTATCCTGGGGTGTTTCCTGGGTGTCCTGCTGTATTTCACTTTCCTGGCCCACATAATCGGCCTTGTGTTCACGACTGCGGGAAAGCAGTCATTCATCGCCTCTTCAAACGTGGTCATGGTGCCTTTCCTTTTTGCGTTATTCTACCGGAGGCTGCCCTCGGTCATCGCGACTTTGGGGGCATTCCTCACAACGGCCGGACTTCTCGTCATGGCCTTCACACCGGGCATGACCTTCAACTTCGGCGACTTCCTGTCCCTTGTCCTTGCCTTCGGGATCGCACTGCACGTCCTTGCCGTGGGGAACCTGAGCCGCAGGATGGATCCAATAGCCCTTACCGTAATCCAGTTGGTCACAGCGACGGTCCTTTTCCTGGCAACCGCCGTGGCCTTCGAGCCTTTCCCTGATCTTCGCACCCTTGCACCAGGGGTTCTCTGGGGGATCCTCTACGTGGCCGTCTTCGTAACGGTGATCCCATTCCTTGTCCAGACCGTGGCCCAGAGGTACAGCCCGGAGGTGCATGCTGCGATCCTTCTCTCGCTGGAGGGTCCCTTCGGCTACCTTTTCGCAGTAGTTATAGGGCAGGAGGTCCTCAACTTCCAGGTGATCCTTGGGGGTCTGATAATCCTCGCGGGTGTTATCCTGGCCGAGTGTGATACTTTCCTGAGAAAGGCTCTCCACCTGCCGGGGCTCAAAAGAAACGATGATAGCAGGGCGGAGGAAGGGGCCGATGCATAGGATAAGGAAACTGTTGCCACGGATGGCCGGAAGCTACTTCGCAATCATGAGCTTCAGCTACGTCTACTTTCTGCTGCCCCTGTACCTGGATCACGCCGGATTAAAATCGCAGGCAACGATAGGCTGGATACTGGGTGCCTACTATGCTGCGGCAACCATTCCAAGGCCGTTCATGGCTCTTATGGTGGAACGGCTGCCCTTCAGGGTAAGCCTTTCCGGAGCCGCCCTGCTCTGCGCCGCCGGGAGCACAGGCCTTGCGCTTTCAGGTGTTTCAGTGCCCCTTCTTTTCCTTTTCAGGATAATAATGGGGTTCGGGTTCGGACTCTTCCTGGTTTCCCTTACAACCTACCAGACCATGGTCATCCCCAGGGAAGTAAGGGGAGGCGCCTTCGCGCTTATTACCATCGGGGCGATGGCACCCTTCCTGTGCGTGGTGCCCTTCATCGACTGGCTCCTTCGCCACGGAGGCTTCAGTATTTACGTATGGCTAGGTCCGGCAGTGGCGATCATTTGCGCTTTTGTGGGAGCTACCTTCTCAAAAGTCGACAGGGAAAGGGTCAGAGGCAGCGCTGAGTGGGGAACATACTCGCAGCTTTTCCGTCTGCCCGGGGCAAGGGTCCTTTTCCTGGCGGTATTCATTTACGCCATGACCGATGCGGCCATTATTTCAATTTCCACCCTGGCAATGAGCAAAGGCCTTGTTTCCTCTTTCTTCGTGGCCTCCTTCGCTGTGGGGGCCATTGCCGTGAGACTGGCGGGCTTCAGGCTGATGGACGTATTCCCCAAGGATGTAATGTACACTGCCGTGACTTCCCTTACTTCTCTTGCGCTTTTCGGGACATCCTTTTCGGCTTCACCGGCCGCCTTCGCGTTCTGGGGCTTTATCTACGGCCTTGGGATAGGGGTGGGGTTCCCTCTTTCGCTTGCCATGATAGGGGACGTGGCCCCTCCCGAATTATGCCCAAAGGCCACAGCCCTTGTCTGGTTCATCCTCGACGGCTGTTTTTTCCTGACCCCTGTAGTTCTGGGTTACGCTTCTTCCTTCCTGGGGGTGGCCGGAGCTTTCCGGGCAGTCCCGGGAGTGCTTTTCTTTGCGGCCCCTGCCGTCTATTTCTTTCTCTGGAAACCGCTGAAAAAATGAGCTCCTCCAATGTTTTTGGCACTTCCGGGTAGCAGGGATTCCTCCCGTTTTAGTGTTATCATTTTCAAGATCACCAACCAGGGAGAGTGAAAGGGATGGCGAATCCCCTTTTTGAATCTGTTTCGAAACTTCCTCGCGTTACTCTGGAGGCTGCAAGGGAATACTCTTCCTCCAGAAAGGCAATAGCTGCAAGGGTAGATTCCATAATGGAATCC
>CAZAMZ010000271.1:0-2223 GCA_964486375.1 uncultured Synergistaceae bacterium
GGAGCGTTATCCGGAAAAACACATGGGGGAACGTAGCCCCCAGGGTCCGGGAGACGTTCTCAAGCCTCGGCGAAACCCCGTAAAAGGCATCCCGCGCCGAATCAACGTAAAAGGGTATTGAGACGAACATACAGGCGAGGATTATCCCGAGGTGGCTGTTCACCGGGGAAAGGCCAGCGCTGACCAGGAGCGCGCCAAGGGGGGCCCTGGGCGAAAAGGCCATCAGGACAGCGATGCCGGCAACAGTATGGGGGACCATGATCGGGACATCTATGATAGCTTCCAGGACCGATTTGCCCCTGAAATCCTGCCGGGCGAGAAAGTAGGCAAGGGGCGTCCCGAAGATCGCGATCACGCCTGTAGCGGCAGCGGCAGTCCAGATGCTTCGCCACAATGCTCCTATGACCACGTTGTCCCTGGTTGTGGATGCCACAAGGCTCCAGTCAGCCCTGTAGAACATCCCCGCAAGGGGCCAGATGATGTATATGACCAGGAAGGAACCCATCAGGAGCATGAACCACCGTTCCCTGAACTTTCTACCCAAAGGAATACCTCCAGACAAAAAAAGGCCGCCTCCCAGAAAACAGGAGACGGCCTCTAACCGGTTCCAGGAACGACCGCTCCTCCTTTCCAGGCGTGGGAGGCTTCCCCGTTTCCAGGAAAACCCGTCGGCCGGTCCCCGGTAGAAAAGCTCCTTCAGGGGATACGGCTCGGAGGATGCCTGAGCATCAGGCATGGAAATCCTAGCACATCTTCATACAGGTGACAATGATAATCCTTATCGTTAAAAAGCCGGTATTCTTTTGCCGGGGATCGTCCTGCTTAAAATGTTCATGGGCAAGGCCTCCGACTGGATCGGGAGGTAGGCCTGCCCTGACTCAATCTTCGATCCACTTCTCGAGGTCTTCCTTGAGTCCTGCCACCAGTATCCTGTCGCCGTCCTGGATGACCGTATCTGCCCTGGGGATGAACCTCTCACCCGAACGGTTGACGTTGAGCACGACTGCGTTGTAACGGGTCCTGAAATCCAGTTCCGCAAGGGTCTTGCCCTCCATTTCCGGAAGGGGGCTGATCTCGCCCACGTAAAACGGAGAGCCCGGCAGTTGGGCGAAGTGGGACATCCAGGGATGCATCATTAATGACGCAAGGCGTTCCCCCATGTCCTTCTCGGGGAATACTACCCGGGTAGCGCCTACCCGTGCGAGAACCCTCGCGTGTATATTGTTCTGTGCCCTCGACACAACTTCGGGCACTCCCAGGTCCTTCAGGATCGTAGTTGCGAGGATGCTGGCCTCGATGTTGCCTCCGATAGCGACTACAGCAACGTCGGCCTCCTTGGCACCCACCTTCTCCAGCGCCTCGGCATCCGTGGCGTCAGCCTGCACCGCAATATCCGCAATATCAGCCATCTCCTCGACAGACTGTCTCGACCGGTCAACGGCTATCACCTGGTGTTTCTGTTCCTGCAGGGATCTGCAAAGCGCCTGCCCGAACCTCCCAAGCCCCACGACCAGGACAACCCTGTTGTGATCATTCTTCTTTTCTTTCATCTCGAGCACCTTCTTTCTCTACCCTATAGGAACTTCCGAATCAGGATAGGAGACCCTCTCTATTGCCTCCCTCTTGAGAATGCTGAACAGGAAGGTCACTATGCCCACCCGACCCCAGAACATCATCAGGATCAGGACGATCCTGGACGCTTTTCCCAGATCTGATGTAATGCCCAGGGAGAGCCCTACGGTACCTAGAGCAGACGCGGCTTCGAAGATCAGGGAACGGAAAGGCAGGGGTTCCAGTATCACAAGGGCGGCCAAACCAAGCAAAAGAGTGGCTATGTAGAGCACTAGCACCGTTACCGACCTCTGAACTACCCGGAAGGGGATCCTTCTTTTCCAGAGGTGTATTTCGGGGTGCCCTCTAAGCGCGTTCGCGGCAGAGACCAGGAGGACGGCAAAGGTCGTTGTCTTGAATCCTCCCCCCGTGGAACCCGGGGAGGCGCCTATCATCATGAGGATAACGGTCAGGAAGATCCCGGCCGATGAGTAAGTCGCCGGGTTCACGGTATCAAACCCTGCGGTACGCGGTGTGATACTCGAAAAGAGGCTGTTCCACACCTTCCAGCCAGGGGAATAACCTCCCAGCGAATGTCCCCATTCCGTGAACAGGAGCATCACCGTCCCTGCGGTCACCAGCACAGCGGTAGTGACGAGGACCATTTTTGAC
>CAZAMZ010000272.1:0-2208 GCA_964486375.1 uncultured Synergistaceae bacterium
TGCCTCGACCTTCGACAGGCCTGCGGAAGAACATATGAGGGTCGCCCACCTGGCCCTGGAGAAGGCCAAGCGCCTTGTGGAGGTGGGCAAGGATGTGGTTCTTCTCCTCGACTCTATCACCCGCCTTGCAAGGGCATCCAACCTGGTGGTCCCGCCATCAGGGAAGACCCTTTCGGGCGGGATGGACCCTGCAGCGCTTTATTTCCCCAAGAGATTTTTCGGCGCTGCCAGGAACATCGAGGAGGGCGGCAGCCTGACGATAATAGGCACGGCACTGGTTGACACCGGAAGCCGTATGGACGAGGTCATCTACGAAGAATTCAAGGGCACGGGCAATATGGAGGTTCACCTTTCAAGAAAACTTTCCGAACAGAGAATATTCCCTGCAATAGATATCACCCGTTCCGGAACAAGGCGTGAAGAGATGCTCATGGATCCGGAGGAACTGCAAAGGGTATGGGTCCTGAGGAGAAGGATCACCAACGTTGACGAGGCTGAGGTCCTGAACCTCATCCTCGGAAAGCTGAGAAGCACCTCGACCAATAGCGAGTTCCTTGCTACCATAAAAGTGTCGCAAGGGAAAGAGTGAGGGGAGGCAACTGTTTGATGAGGATCCCGGGAAAGAGATGAACCACCAGGCTCT
Source organism: uncultured Synergistaceae bacterium (assembly GCA_964486375.1). Classification (GTDB taxonomy): domain Bacteria; phylum Synergistota; class Synergistia; order Synergistales; family Thermovirgaceae; genus UBA4066. The sequence goes on from CAZAMZ010000272.1 coordinate 644, forward strand.
CCGGAAGAATCGGTTTCTGGGCAGCCATAGGAACGATGTTAAGCGCCGCGCTTTTCCTTGCAGCATGTGCCTTCTTTACGACCGGAGTCTCTACTCCCTCACTTATGGGGAGCGCCGGCAAGGCATCGGCAGTTGCGGAAATACCCTCCGGTTTTATTGTAGTAGATGTATCCCATTCCCTCGCCCAGGAGACCGTTGACCCAGGTACGGTTGCCCTCGGCATAGGCCCGATCCCTGAAGGTCCCTCGCTGTTTGAAAAGGAACTTGTCCTGGAAGATACTACCCCGGTAGAGAAGGAAACAACAGAAGAGTCGGTTTCCGAGTTAGTGGCCTCCGAAGAAGAGGCTTCAGAAGAGGAACCGGCCGAGGAGCTCAGGGCCTGGAGCGATTATTATGTTAAACCGGGTGAGACCCTGTCGGATATTTCTGCGTCCTTCGGGGTGCCCATAAAAGTTATCCAGGAAGCCAACAACATATCCAACCCCCACAGGATCTCGGAAGGGCAGGAACTGCTTATCCCTGTGGATGAGAACGCCGTTTCGGCCGTCAAGGAGGAGATCGAGAGGCGCAGCGCGGCCGATGCCGCGTCACGAACGGTGAAGTCCCCCCTTGAGGTGAAGCAGTACACCGTCAAGGATGGCGACAGCCTCTGGTCCATTGCGAACTCCTTCAACCTGGACATCAACACTCTTTTCGGATGCAATAACATGAAAGATCCCAACTATCTTCGAGTCGGAACTGTGTTGAGAATACCCAACCAGGACGGCATTTTCTACAAGGTCGCCAAGGGCGACACCCTTGCCGAGATAGCCAAGAAGCATGGCACCCAGACCGAACAGATAGTGAAAACCAACGGGATGGAACCGGGAAGCCTAAAGGAGGGCGAGGAGATATTCCTCCCCGGCGCCAAACCCGTGACGACGGTCTTTGCCCTTATAGGCGGCAGTTCCGGAAAGAGTTCCCAGCAGTTCTCCAAGACCTTCGAATGGCCCCTGGCCGGGAGGATCAACAGCGGCTACGGATGGAGACGTCATCCTATGACCAAGAGAAGGGATTTTCATACCGGCATTGACATCAAGGGGCCGACCGGAAGGATAATCCGGGCGTCCAAGGCAGGCAGGGTTGCCTACGCAGGCTGGATGGGCGGGTATGGCCGTGTTGTCGTTATCGATCACGGAAGGGGTTATACGACCCTATATGCCCATTGCAGCAGTCTGATGGTGAGACAGGGTCAGAGGGTATCCTCGGGCCAGCCCGTCGGCAAGGTCGGATCGAGCGGTCAGGCTACGGGTCCCCACCTCCACTTTGAAGTAAGGATGAACAACAAGGCAATAAATCCGCTCCAGGTGCTGAAATAAAGAAAACCCGACCGTTTGCTGTGCGATTTTGCGTATGACAAAAAGGCCGTATTGCAATAAACTGGACCAGGACGAACCGGAGTCCTGGTCCAGTTTGTTGGGTTTTGCTGTTCACCGTTGATCGTTTACTATTCACGCCCTTTGGAGGTATCCAGCCCATGCCCAAATACGTTTTCGTCACTGGTGGTGTTGTATCGTCGCTGGGGA
>CAZAMZ010000273.1:0-2181 GCA_964486375.1 uncultured Synergistaceae bacterium
AGGCAGAAAGCCGATATGCTCTCCGTCTGGAACGAACTTTGCAAACCCTGGCTTGATGCCAGGTATCCCGGCCAGAACATGACCGAAAAGATACTGGCTGAGCTTGACGCAATTCGCAAACAGGTGCACGGGGAATAATCGGCAGATCCAATAGAGGGCTGCCGCCTCTAAAATGGCGGCAGCCCGGACTTAGAAGATCTTCCAGTTTTATGATCTTTCAAGGAGTGTGGGCTTAGTGCTGAACTTTGTTAACAGAAAACTTGGTACGATTGAAAAATGGATCTGTTCTGCGGGGCTTCTGGTCTCAACCTTACTGGTTTTTGCACAGGTCCTGAACAGGTACTGGCTTCATTACGAGATCATGTGGATAGGAGACCTGGCACTGTATATCTTCGTTTTTTCTTATATTTCAGCCATCGCTTTTACCACTTTTCGCAAGGGCCACATCTCAGTTGAAATGTTCAAGACGAAATTTCTGAAAGACCGGCCGATGGGCCTTGCGGTTTACGATCTTGTAATGGATGTTCTTTCCCTCGCGGTAGTGGTTGTCTTTTCGATCCCTGTAAGGGAGTTCTTCCTCAGATCCCTGAAGTATCCCGAATATGGAACACTCGTCCGTTGGTTTAACCAGGGCTGGTTGATATACGCCCTGTTCGGAGTGGTGATACTGTCTTCCATCCACCTTCTTTTCCAGATAAAGGAAGACATTTCAAAAATCACCAGTCTCCGCGGGGTGGATCCAGAAGGAGGCAGCAAGTAATGGAGACCGGAATTGCCGTATCCCTTGTTCTTTTCCTTTTCCTGATCCTGGCAGGTCTGCCCCTTGGTTGGGTTTTCCTTGCCAGTACCGCCACAGGTCTCATCCTGATGGGCTCACGGCTGACTTTTATGGCAGGCACCTTTTTCCACTCCGTCTTCACCCCCGTGGTCATGGCGATAGGGTTCTTCGTATTCGCGGGAGCCCTTATCTCCGAGGGCGGACTTGCGGACAGGATAGTCAGGTTCTCCTACGCCCTGGTCGGCAAGGCAAAAGGCGGACTTATCGTGGTTGGTATCGTCGCGACCCTTTTCATGAGCGCCCTGACGGGTTCGTCGGTGCCATGTATTTCCGCACTGATACCCCTGCTGGTCCCCAGGCTTGAAAAATACGGATATATGAAGAAGTACACAACGGCAGTCCTCTGTTCATCAAGTTTTCTGGGGTATCTGATCCCGCCGAGCGTTCCTGCATTGATCTACTGCCTTGTGGCCCAGCAGTCGGTTGCAGCTCTTTTCCTTGCAACGGTCTTCCCCGGGCTTCTACTTGCTCTTGGATACGGGATCCTGAACTATTTTATTGTGGACAGATATACCTTCCCATCCGATGAAAAACCCGATCTGCCCGATAAATTCAAGGATTCCATGAAGGAGCTTCTTTCAGCTACATGGACGGCCCTCCCGGCTCTCGGATGTCCAGCGATCATCCTGATAGGGATTTACGGCGGGATCTTCACGCCAAACGAAGCCGGTGCAATTGCCGTCATCTACTGTTTGTTGGTAGGGATCTTCATTTACAGGGATCTCAAGTTCGGCAACTTTGCAAGAGCCGTCACTAACACCCTTGTGACCCTTGGAATGATCGCCCTGCTGCTGGGCGGGGGTACGGTCCTGACGAGGCTGCTTACCAGGGAAGGGGTTGCACAACAGCTGGCCAGCCTTATGCTTGGGCTATTTGAGAGCAAATTCATGATCATGATATCCATAAACCTCTTCCTGCTGCTCCTGGGGATGTTCCTTGACGGCATCCCGATACTTATCCTGGCCGTTCCTCTTATACTCCCACTTGCAAGGGAACTGGACGTCAATCTCGTCCACCTGGGGTCGATGATAATTGTTAACATTGGCCTTGGCGTCATGACGCCGCCATTTGCCATGTCGATCTTTGTTGGGTCCAGGCTTTCCGGTGTACCCGCCGGGGAACTTATCAAACCGATGATGCTCTTTCTGTTCTGTGTCGGTATACCCGTCCTGATGCTGACAACATACATCCCTTTCCTGTCCTGTTGGCTTCCGACACTGGCTCTTGGCCCAATGGTGGTCGGGCCGTGGTAAACTGGTACTTTTTTGAAGGATAACCGGTTGGTAAAAAGTTAACTGTCTGATGATTAATGAATGTCCGGATATGGAAGTATTTATTTTATT
>CAZAMZ010000274.1:0-2167 GCA_964486375.1 uncultured Synergistaceae bacterium
CGGTAAGGAACGATATGGCCGTTGACAGACACTTCCAGCCCGTCAACTTCGTCACTGTAGTCGGTGGGGAAACCCACTTCAAGGGAGGTTTTGCCCTCCGAAAGGTTGGCGAACCTGAAAGTGGCGTCCACAGATACGGTTTCCTCTCCGAGATGTATGTTGACCTCTTCGAAAGCCATCCATACCCGGTGGGTCCTCGCCGATGGGGCCAGCCCCGAGTTCAGCGGATCCGGGGCTGCATCCCCGAAAGCAGCGCAAGCCACGGACAGAGCCAGCAGCAATCCCGTTGCAAGGAACCTCGTCATCTTCAAAGCTTTAACCCCCTGATCAGTATTGTCCTGCCATAAAGCCTGATGCCGATTCTGTATAAGTTTTACCATTATAATCGCTTGCTGTCCCTTCCTCCCGGTTTGCGCAACCCTGAGAGGTCGGGCCTGCACTGGTGTAAGATATTGAGCAAATACCAAAATGATGAACCGCGGGAGGAAAAAGATGAAAAACGGAGTTCCCATTAACGCAGCACCTTACAGGATCATAACAAAGGACAGAGTCAAGAAAAGACTATGGTCCGGAGGTACCGTAAATCAGCTGTTCATCTATCCGGAGAATGCTGATTTTGAAAAAAAGGATTTTGTTTTTCAAGTCTCTACGGCCACTGTAGAAGTAGAGGAATCGCTTTTTACCTTCTTCGACAATTATGACCGGATCATAATGACCACCGACAATGAATTTGTACTGATTCATAACGATCAGGAAGAAATTGTTCTGGAGAAGAATGAGCCCCATCTCTTTTACGGGGGGGACAAGACTCAGGGAAAGGGAAAAGTGAATGACTTTAACCTGATAATGAAAAGAGGGGTATGTCGCGGAGATGTAATGGCGCTGTCCATCGAAAAGGGCAGCGTGATCTTTCCCCGGAAGGGCAATGATATTTGCGCCAAGACCATGGAAATAGTCTTTTGCGCCCATGGAAGTCTGACTTTAAGGTTGGGAAAACAACAGGAGCATCTTGAACAGGGAGATCTTCTGGTTATCGACCATGGAGAAATGAACAGCAAGTACCTGCTGTCCAATGAAGAGGACCAGGTATGCGAGATCGTCATCACGAAGGTGATGACAGGTCCTTTCAAAGAATAAGAATTCTTTGTTTGGCTATTCCCACCGGCCCCCTTCAGGCTTTTTCGCTCTATTTATCGGCCAGTGCCATGTCGACGGCAGCCATTGAATGGAGCAGGGTGGAGTCGAGGGCTGGTATGGACACGTGCTCCTGCTTTATCAGCAAGGGGATCTCGGTGCAGGCGAGGGCGACGCATTCCGCACCCTTTAAGGCCAGATCCTCGATGATCTTCACGTATTTCTCCCTGGATCCATCTTTTATTACGCCCAGGCAGAGTTCGTTCCAGATGATGTCGTCCACTGTCTTCCGGCTTTCGTCATCGGGGATCATGGGTTCGAGTCCGTAGTTTTCGATCAGGACCCTCTTGTAGAAGTTTTCCTCCATGGTGAACCTGGTGCCCAGAAAGGCCACTTTCTTCATGCCCATGTCCTTTATTGCCTTCCCGACGGCATCGGCAATGAACAGCCCTTTCATCCCAGTGGCTTTCTCGACGTCGGGCGTGAACATCCCCATAGTGTTGGAACAAATGGCGAAAAAGTCGGCCCCCGCAGCCTTGATGCGCCTGCCTGCGTCAACGATCACGGCCGCCGCTTCTTCCCTGCGCCCCGCACTTATCGGGCCTTCCACCTCAGCGAAATCCACGGAATACATGGCGATCTTTGCGGAATGAAGCCCTCCCAGCCGCCGGCTGACCTCCTCGTTCAAGACCCTGTAATAGTCTACTGAAGATTCCCAGCTGACACCTGCTATAAGACCGATGGTTTTCAAGAGAATTCCTCCTTTTGTAAACACAGTGTCATGTTAAATTGTACACGGAAAGGGAGCCCACAGAGGGGCTATGCATTCGCAAAAATTTTTGAGGTTTTCCCATTGAACCCAAAAGGATCAGGCCGAACAAGAGGGTATCTGGCCTTGCCCTTAATAGTTGACCCCTTCGGGAATATTAAGTATCGTCTTATTGGACTTCAAAAAAAGCCACCTCAGGCAATTGTCCCACCTCAGAAAATTCGGGAATTCATCAAGAGGAGCTTCCGCGGGGAAACATAATTG
>CAZAMZ010000275.1:0-2166 GCA_964486375.1 uncultured Synergistaceae bacterium
TCCTGTCGGCCGTCGAGTGCGTGACAGAGCCCGAAGATAAGCGAAAGGCCATAGGGGAGACGTTCATTAGGGTCTTCGAGCGCAAGGCAAGGGAGATAGGAGGAGCCTCCTGGCTTCTCCAGGGTACCCTTTACCCCGATGTGATCGAGAGCGGCCACAAGGGCAAGGATGCCGCAGTCATAAAAAGCCACCACAACGTTGGAGGCCTGCCGGAAAAGATGGATTTCCAGGTGCTGGAACCCCTCAGGGACCTCTTCAAGGATGAGGTCCGCAGGATAGGCGCCATGCTGGATGTCCCAGGGGAGATACTGGGACGCCATCCTTTCCCCGGCCCCGGACTTGCGGTAAGGTGCCTGGGGGACGTCAATCGTGAAAGGCTGGAGACCCTTCGGAAGGCCGATGCCATTTTCGTGTCGGAGATAAGGGCTGCCGGACTATACGACAGCATGTGGCAGGCCTTCTGTGTCCTGCTCCCGGTGAGGACTGTCGGAGTCATGGGCGACATCAGGACCTACGCAGAAGTTATTGCCCTCAGGGCCGTGGATTCGCCTGACGGGATGACGGCGGACTGGGTAAAATTGCCCCCGGAGCTTCTTGACAGGGTCTCCAGGAGGATATGCAACGAAATGGGCGGAGCCAACAGGGTAGTTTACGATATAACAGGAAAGCCGCCTGCTACGATAGAATGGGAATGACCTGTGACGGCAACAGGACCCCCGGCGTATGCCGGCGGGACATTACGGAGGTGCGCTGAAAATTGGAGGAATGGGGAGGACAGGTCAAGAGCCGGCAGTGGGGGGCGTACCTTCCCTTTATAGTGGCTTTCGCCATGCTGACAGTGCTGTCCTTCATAGTATCCTTTCCCCTCTTCAGGCCGCTGGCATGGTCGTGCCTTCTTTCCTTTTTCGCCTATCCCCTTTTTCACCTGATCTACAACAGGGCCTTTTCAGGCAAGTGGTCGAACCTGGCCGCGGGGATCACCACCGCCGCCATACTCTTCCTTCTTGTGGTCCCGGCAGGCCTCATGGGCACCCTTATAGCCCGTGAGGGGATAAAGGTATACGGCAAGGTCGCGGACCTTCTTCTGCAGTTTGAAGGCACGGAGATGCCCACGATGCTTGATGTCCTGCCCAAGGCCCTGTCTGCGCGGCTGGCGCCTTACGTGGAGCATTTCGCCTTCATAGGGGATGCCTTCAGGCAGGCCGGGAGATGGCTTGCCTCATACCTTGCCACGGCCTCAAGGGGTTTCCTCGGAAACGCTTTCCGGATGTTCTACCAGCTTATAGTCATAGCTGTTGCCTCATTCTATTTTCTCCGGGACGGCCACAAGATACTGGGATACATAAAGGAGATACTCCCCCTCGCCTCGGCAGAACGGGACGAGATCTTCGGCAAGGCCAGGCAGATGCTCCAGTCGGTGGTTTACGGGATAACCTTCACTGCAGGCATACAGGCCTTCCTTGGCGGTTTCGGCTGGTGGTGGGTCGGGTTGCCGAGCCCGGCCCTTTTTGCCGGCGCCATGTTCATCCTTGCCATGATACCCTTTGTGGGGACCCCCATGGTGCTTCTTCCCGGTGCTGCCTACCTTTTTGCAGCGGGAAAAGTGGGGCCTGCTATCTTCCTGGCTTTGTGGGCCCTGCTCGTGGTGAGCACCATCGATAACTTTATCCGCCCCCTTTTCATCTCCGAGGGTAGCAAGGTCCATATCCTGATCGTCTTCACCGGAGTAGTGGGAGGGCTGGCAGCCTGGGGGTTTATCGGGCTCTTTACGGGACCCCTGATACTGTCGATGTTCTTCTTTTTCCTGGACAGCTACAGGAGGATATGGCAGGGAATGCGCGAGGACAGCTGATCATAAAAAGAGGTGAAGCTGAATGCCTTTCATCCTTGGTGTTAGCGGTTTCAAGAACAGCGGGAAGACGACCCTGTGCCGTAAACTGGTACCCCTCCTTGAAAAAGAGGGCATTGATGTAGCATATGTCAAAAGGACCCATGAGAATGTTCTTTCTCCTGAAGGAAGCGATTCCGGGTCCCTTGCCGCCGTTTCCGCCCCGGTCGCCCTTTGGGGTCCTGACGGGTTCAGGATCGAGGAAAGAGCGGTAGATCTTGACCCTAACCTCCTGGCCGCCAAATTCTTCCAGGGGAAACACCTCATCCTTATTGAAG
>CAZAMZ010000276.1:0-2152 GCA_964486375.1 uncultured Synergistaceae bacterium
ATCACAGCCTGCTGCGACACGAAGACGCTGATGGCGCCGGCAATGAAGAAAGCAGGGATAAGGCACAGGATGACATGCTCCCTGGCGTACTCGTGCATCATGGCGAGGGCCTCTATTGCCCCGGAATGGATCCTCGGGTTATCTACAGGCATGAAATAGAAAACTGCAAAAGCTGCCGCCAGGTAAAGGAATTTCTTTCGGTCGCTCAAAGGTTTCACCTCTTGCAGGTATATGTGCAGACATGGCTGCCGGTGATCGTATAAAAAACCCCGCCTGGAAGATCAGCGGGGAGGGGTCATTTCCCCGCAGCCTGGGCCAGGAGGCGCTTGACCTGCTCCGCTGTCGGCACCCCCCCGGCCGCAAGGACTTTCCCGTCCACGGCCAGGCCGGGGGTCGCCATTACGCCGAAATCCAGGATGTCCGATATCTCCGTCACTTTTACCAGTTCGTACTGGAGACCCAGTTCTTTTGCCGCGGATTCAGCCAGTTCCGCCATCTTTTTGCATTTGGGGCAACCCGTTCCAAGTACCTGTATCTTCATGATCTTGTTCCTCCCTCCGGCCTATACGGCCATCTTTCCCAGGCAGTTCAGGAAATCGTTAAGGCAGGGCATCAGCAGCCTGTAATATATCTCCCGCCCTTCCTTTACTGTTTCCAGCACCCCCGCCTCCCTGAGGATCGCGATATGCTTGCTTATGGTCGTCCTGTCCGCCGGGAAGAGTTCGGCCAGTTCCCCTGCGCGAAGCCTCCGGCATGACAGTGTCTCTATCAGTCCAAGACGTACAGGGTGTGCGAGGGCCTTCAGGATCTTTATCCTGTTATCCTTAGGGTCTTGCATGGCAGCCATTTGCCTCCTCCTGATGTGGTAAAAAGGCCACATAAAAACTGTGGTAATAATACCACTCTTTGCTCTCCTGTCAACCCTGACATCTCAGAACCCTTACGATGGCTCTGACCGTCCCCCAGACCGGGGCGTTGTCGCAGGAGGCTTCCCAGAGCGCCAGGCGTCCGTCCCTTGTCACGACCGCCAGGTCGCCCCTCCGGACATCGCACGATCTGTCCACCACGAGGATGTCGCCCTCCTCTATGGACCATTCGGGGATGCTTCCGGCCGATCGCATGAGAAACGTGGATGCCCGGTTCCTGACGAGAAGGGAATTCAGGTCGAGGGGGTCCTCCCTGAAGGGGGCGGCGGGGGAGGGGAATCCCGTAGTCGATCTGGAATTCATGGCTTTGAAGCCTCCCCGGGCGGGAAGACCGTCGGAAGCTCGTCCCAGTGAGTAGTATATCGGGGCGAGACGTGTCCCCGGCGCATTGCCCAGGACCTCCTTCCCGCGACTCCCATAGACGCGGCAAATATGGCCCCCCTCCCGAGTTCCAGGTTAAGCCGGTCGATGGTCTTCATGAGCGGGCCTTCCCGGTGGTCCCTTGTGTCGGGGAAAAGGTGACCCTGGGTGTACGAGGCGTCGACAAGGTCGGTAAGGATAACGCCGGCCTTCTTGTAGGCGTAGCCCCCGGCGTAGATCCTGCCCAGGCAGGCCAGAGCCCTGTCGATTATCTCGGCTGTGTGGCAGGTGGGGATGTCGAAGCGGAACGATGCGGCGTTGGCGTACCGGGGTTCACTGCCGAAAGGGTTGGTGGTTATGAAAAGGTGCAGTTTACCCGCCGCCGACCTTTCCATCCTGAGGGTCTCCGCTGCAGAAAATGAGAAGGAGGATATGGCCTCCCTGAGGGCGTGAGCGTCCGTAACGGGCTCGCCGAAGCTCCTGGAGACCCGGATGCTCTTGCGGGGTTTCGGGGTCTCGGCGAAGGGGTAGCAGACCCTGCCCCTGAGCTCCTGGGAGGTCCTGGCCTCGCCGATGGTGAAGCGCCGTTTCAGCCACTCCTCGTCGGAATATTTGAGGGCTTTTGCAGTCCTGATGCCCAGTCGCCGGAACTTCGGGGCGTTGCGGAAACCTATTCCCCACACGTCCCCTATGTCTATGCCCTCGAGGTACGCGTCGGCTCCTTCCCCTTTCGGCATAACGAAAACACCATCGCGGGACGGATCCTTCTTCGCGATCCTGTTGGCGGCCTTGGCCAGGGTCTTTGTGGAGTCTGTGCCTATCGATACGGGTGTACACGTCCATAGGAACAATTTCTCTCGGACGCT
>CAZAMZ010000277.1:0-2139 GCA_964486375.1 uncultured Synergistaceae bacterium
TTTCACGGGTCTTCTGATGGGCTGGCTCGGGGTCAGGGTCCCTTCTGTCTTTTTCATGTGGAACCTGCTTATCTTCGTTACGGCTGTGGGGCTTCTTTCATCAAGGGATATCGTCAGCGTGATCAAAAGGTACGGTTTCCGTTTCGTTATCCTCTCCGTTTCAGTAACTGCTGCGGGGGCCCTTGCCACCTATCTGATGGCCCTGGCATTTTCCGTCACTGTGGATCCCCTCCCTGTTGGGGGAACCTACACCGGAGCCCTTACGAGTTCCCCCGGTCTCGGTGCTGCTCTTGAGATTGCCGGTGGTGACCCCCTGATAACGATAGGCTATACCATTGCCTATCCTTTCGGTGTGATATCAGTCGTGCTTTTTGTCCAGCTTGTTCCGGTCCTTTTCAAGGTCGACTTTTCCCGTGAGAGGGAACTCCTTGCGAACGAGATAGACCGGGGCGGCCAGGGAGAAGGCAGGGAGGCATCATCGGTACCCTTCACCCTGGCCTCTTTCGTGCTTTGCATGATAGGCGGGGTTATCTTCGGTTCCATAGCTGTCCCGTTGCCCTTCGTGGGCAACTTTTCCCTGGGCAGCACCGGTGGAGCCCTGATATTCGCGCTTTTTGCAGGCGCCCGGGGCAGGATCGGCCCCTTCCCCATGAGGCTCGACAACTCCGTGCTCTCTGCTCTTCGGACCTTTTCCCTGGCTTACTTCCTGGCGGTCATGGGTATACAGGCCGGCCCGGATATTCCCAGGATCCTGGCGGAACACGGTGTGGCCCTGCTGATGATCGGCGGGGTGTCCGCCGTTGTCAGCCTGCTTGTGGGTCTGATCGTCGGAAGATGGCTTTTCAGGATCAACTGGATAGTATTCCTCGGGGCTATCCCCGGGGCCATGACAAGCACCCCGGGACTTGGAGCGGCCATCGAGGCTACCGGTTGCGACGAGAGCTCCGCAGGGTATGGGGCGACATATCCTGCGGCTATCTTCTGTATGGTTCTTTTTACAAAACTGATAATCCAGGCCCTTCAATAGGTCTGCTGAAATTATCGGAAGCCGGGTTCAGCCCGGTGCAAACAAGCCGGGTCGGCTCGGCCGCTTGTAAAGAAAGGGGGTTTTAAAAGGTGGTAAATGGTGAAAGGCTCAGAACAGGTTGACCAGGATCCGGATCTTTTTTGGAGGGAGGTTTCAAAATGTCGGCAGGATCTGAAAGTGGGAAGAAAAAGTTCAAAATACCGCATACTTACGTGATCCTTTTTTCCGTGGTTCTCATCGCGACTGTCTTGACCTACGTTCTACCGGCAGGGGTTTACGATCGCTACAGGGATGAGAGGACCGGCAGAACCCTTGTCGATGCCGCGTCTTATCACCATGTCGAGCGGACTCCGGTCAGCGTATTCAAGATGTTCGAATCCCTTCCCAAGGGAATGAAAGAAACCGCTGAGATCATTTTCTTCATCTTCATCTGCGGCGGTGCCTTCTCCATCATCCAGGCAACGGGAGCCATCGACGGGGCCATCGGCAAGGCGGTCCTGGGGCTCAAGGGCAAGGAGAAGCTGATGATACCGATCACAATGGCCATCTTCTCGATCGGTGGAGCCACCTACGGCATGGCGGAGGAGGTCATTGTCTTCATCCCGATTGGAGTTGCCCTGGCGAGGGCCGTCGGGTACGACGACGTCGTCGGGGTTGCAATGATGTCAACCGGTGCAGCAGTGGGCTTCTCTGGCGGTACCCTGAACCCCTTCACCGTAGGAGTTGCCCAGAGCATCGCTGAACTTCCGCTCTTCTCCGGGCTGGGACTGCGGTTTGCGGGTCATATCCTGCTGCTCGTGATCGCTTCCTGGTACGTCATGCGCTATGCAGCCAAGGTCAAGGCCGATCCTACCCAGAGCATAGTCTACGACCTTATGGAAGCCGACCCTGATCGCCATACCGTATCCCCTGATATGCCCTTCACCGGCACCCACAAACTGGTCATGCTCGTCATAGTGGCCAGCTTTACCTACATGATCTACGGTGTCATGAAGGAAGGGTTCTATATTATGGAACTTTCAACGGTCTTCATGGGCATGGGCAGCCTTTCCGGACTGATCGGGCGTCTCGCTCCCAGCAAGATAGCGTCGGCCTTTGTCGATGGCGCGAAG
>CAZAMZ010000278.1:0-2104 GCA_964486375.1 uncultured Synergistaceae bacterium
AGTGAGCCTTGATCTGCCGATCGTTGGGAAAGAGATGAATTGCGGTAATATATCCTCCGCCGTCGGTCCCTTCGCGATAGATGAGGGACTGGTAAAAGCCGTTGAGCCCGTAACAACTGTCAGGATATTCAACACCAATACTCAGAAGATCATTGTTGCCCATGTTCCTGTAAAGAACGGGAAGGCTGTTGTCAGAGGAGATTTCGAGATAAACGGGGTTCCCGGGACCGGGGCCAGGATAGATCTGGAATTTGAAAACCCTGGAGGAGCTGTATCAGGCAAATTGCTTCCTACGGGGCTTCCTCTGCAAGTCATTGAAGTCGAGGGGAAGGAATTTCATGTTTCCATTGTAGACGCGGCCAATCCTATCGTTTTTGTAAGGGCGGAAGAGTTGGGGCTGAAGGGGACGGAATTGCCCTGGGAGTTGGAGAGGAGACCTGATTCGAAAATCATTATGGGGATCCTGGAGAACATAAGGGGCCAGGCTGCTCAGATGATAGGGCTTGTTGAGGATGCATCCGCGGCTGCGACCACGTGTCCAACCCTTCCCAAGATCGGATTCTATACAAAGCCTGCTCCTTATGTCGATGGTTCAGGGAGAGAGGTTGCTTCCGGACAGATCGACCTTGTCGGAAGGTTGATCTCCATGGGAAAGATGATCCATGCATACATGGGAACCGGCGCTGTTTGTACTATCGTTGCGGCAAATATTCCCGGAACGGTCATAAACGGGCTGGTCACTTCCGATCCAGGTGACAGTGTTACCAGCCTCAGGATAGGACACCCCTTTGGCGTCATGAATGTTGAAGCGAAACTTTCCATCAAAGACGGTACATCATTTGTGGAAAGCGCAACCTTCAGTCGGACTGGCAGGAGGTTGATGGAAAGGTGGGTCTATATTCCCAGGGAAGATTAGGGAGGTCGACGCCACATTTCGAAAAGGGCAACTACAAGGGGGTTATCCAGATCAACCGGCAGGAAAGTATTTCTCTTGGACTGGCAGAGTTTATCGCAGCGACTAATTATGAGGACTTGCCTGAGACTGTAGTTGCAAAGGCAAAGGAGAGGATCATAGATAACCTTGGTTCCTGCCTGGCGGGGAGCAAAAAATGGGATTTCAGCGATCAGCTGCTTCATTGTCTGAAGGCCATGAACCCGGGCGAGTCAGCCGTTTTCGGCAGAAACGAAAAGCTGTCCTGTCCTTTTGCCGCACTGGCCAATACGGCTTTCTGCCATTCCCTTGAGCTCGATGACGGCCATTCGAACGCAGGGGTGCATGCCGGAGCTGTCGTTATCCCTACGGCGCTGGCGGTCGGTGAATCCTTGAAGGTTGGCGGAAGAGAACTAGTATCTTCGATCGTTCTCGGATATGAGGTCATTTACAGGATAGCCAGAGCCGTGAATCCGCAACAGATCAGGAAAGGCTTCCATCCAAGTGCGACCTGCGGTGTTTTCGGAGCGGCCGCTGTAACTGCAAAACTCCTGGGGCTTTCCAAGTCAGGTATTGCGGATGCCTTGGGTCTGGCAGGCATCCAGTCTTCAGGCCTTATGGAAGCAACTCAATCAGGCCTTTCATCAAAATGTGTCATGGTCGGACATTCATCCTGCACGGGGATCCTCTCAGCCTGGCTGGCAAAAGAAGGATTTCAGGGTCCCGACAGAATTTTCGAGGGCAAATTCGGATTTTTCAACACCATGTCGGAAAGAGTGGAGAAAGAAGAAGTGTTTCGGAGTATAGGTGAGAGATTTGAAATTGGAGATACTTACGTAAAACTTTATCCCACATGCCGGCATATACATCCTGCCATAGAAAGCATCTTCTTTTTGCAAGAAAATCCAGGATTCCGTGTAGACGATATCTCCCGGATCGTCGTGGGAAGTCACGAGGTGGCAGTGAACCTTACCGGAAATATCAAAGAACCGGGGGACTCCTCGGAGGCGCGGTTCAGTATGCCCTACATCGTTTCTGTCGCTGTCAGGGATGGCTCGGTAGGCATCCGGCATCTGGAGCTGATCGACCGGGTGATGGCGGGGCTGCTGGACGCCTGGGATGACTCGCAGGGCCTGATCATCCTGACCAGCGATCACGGCAACATCGAGGATC
>CAZAMZ010000279.1:0-2089 GCA_964486375.1 uncultured Synergistaceae bacterium
CAGTAACAGGCATTGAAATGGTTCCTTTTCAAGGCATCCACTGCCTTTTTGCCCATAGTTTCGTGGTGCCATTCGAAGAATTCCTTCATTCTGTCGTCACTCCTTCGCCAGGAAGATGGTTTGTGTGTCGGGAACATGATCTGCATCACACTTGTTCCTGAACCTGTGAAAAGGGCACCCGATTTCTCACTTCGATGATTTTCCCACAAAATAATTAAATCTGGCTTTTGTTCCCAGGGCATGCAGGAAAAGGGGAAAGGATGCCGCTATGGAAAGGGCTGCGACGAAAAAATAAAGAAAGGCAATATCAGGCCTGTTGAAAGCCGCACCCACCAGATGCTGGAATGGTGGGGCCAAAAACTGGCCAAGGTAGATCATGGCACCAAGCAGAGAGTTGGCCCTTATGAACTGTACCGGAGTTATACCCTCGGTAGCCTTTAGGAAAAAAATCGGATATACGGATCTGTTTGCTAAACCTATCATTATCGAACCCGCAAACACGAATAAAATAGCCCATGACTTCCAGAGAACCAGGAAGCCGGCCCCGTTAAGAAGAAGCATGGCGGGAAGGAAAAACCTGCCCATTGTTTTCATGGTACGAGGCAATACTATTCCTGCGGCAAATCCTCCCAACGCTGCAGCAGAAAGTGATATTCCGGCCATTCTTGAATCACCGAGAGCCCTGGAGCTTAAAAAAATGGCCATCGTTGGGGTCAAAATAAAAAAAACGATGCAGAAAAGCAGCATGTAAAAAGCCAGAAGATAAGTCCTTCCGGGAAGGGGATCAGGGTTGACTCCTGTCTTCCTTCCGGGATCTTTTCCAAGATCCGGAAGGAAAAATGCATTAAGCAGCAAAACAGGAAACCCGAAGGAATATATCAGGAAAGGGAGATTCCAGGAAATAAGCGCCAACTGCCCGGCCAACAAAAGGGAGATCATCCCCCCAAGCATGTTGAGGGAACCTGAAAGCCCCATCATCCTTGCTTTCTCATCTCCCGCGAAGAAGTCCGATATAAGGGCAGTTGAAAAAGGTATGACCAGCCCGAGACCCAGCCCCATAAGGACCCTGGAAAAGAGGAGTGCCATGATGTCCCCCGCGAAACCGCCGGAGATACCCGCGATTGAAAAAATTGCAAGACCGGACAGCAGCACCTTCTTTTGTGAAAAGAACCTCGTAAGCACGTTTACAAAAAACAACGATGGGATAATAGCGATAGCATGCATAACTGCAACAAGTTGAACAAGGCTCCTGTCAGCCGACCCGAAAAAATCACCTATCTCTCCGAGGACCGGAGAGACAGCGCCCGTAGACATGATAGTGAGGAGAGACAGGGAAAGGATCGTTGGTTTTAGCATTCTACTTGAGGTCATATCAATACCCTGCTTGACCAGCAAATAAATTTCAGGCTGCCAGGCAAGAAAACAGCCATAGCAGTACCATTCCCGCAGCTATCGTGGCCAGGATGCTCCTGGTCATGATAGCTACTCCAAAGGCAAAAGCGCCTGCTGCGATCTTGACGGGGGAGATATTTAAACCCCCTGCGCTTCTTATGTAAAGGATCGATGGAGCCACCAGGGCAGCCAGAACTGCAGGAGGAATGTATCGGAAACTCCTTGCAAAAAAGGGCGGCAGTTTGCTTTGCGGAACAAAACAGAGGAACATCCCTTTAATGAACAGAAACAAGACTGCAATGGTTCCGAAAACCAGGTAAAAATACATCTATTCCTCTCCCTCGCTGCTTTCTTTCTTTTTCAAGTAACTTGAAACGATCCCCGCTCCGATGCCCAGCAGTATCGCCACGAGAAGCCCCGATTGAAGGGGCAACCGGGGTACCAGGATAACCGCAGCGACTCCTCCGGCAAGGGCGGAGACCTGTCGATCCCAACCTTTCAAGTGCGGGACAAGAAGGAACATGAACACCAGGGGGATAGTGAAATCCAGTGAAAGTTCCTTGGGTATTACATTACCGATGTTGTATCCCAGCAGAATGCTGAAGATCCAGACAGCAAATATTGCCAGGGATGCACCCAGGGAGAAAGCCGGCAGGAACGGATTGTTCGGAGCCTTCTCGTATTCGGCGATGGTAAC
>CAZAMZ010000280.1:0-2084 GCA_964486375.1 uncultured Synergistaceae bacterium
ATGGATGCGGATCAGGGGGCGCGGTGTAGCGGTCGAAGGCGAAAAAATGGCCTGGTTTTTCGACCTGGATGGGGATCCAGCTCTTCTGAGGGGGTATTTCCAGGTAGATGGCTGGGATGCATCGGGAGCGATGAACCTGTGGTACGAGAAGAACTCCGGGAAAGGGACGGTGGTTAATCTTGAGGGGTTCGGTTATGCCCTTGTTATTCCGCTCGGGATCCGGATCCACGAATCAGGTCACCATAACGAGAGCGTGATCAGGCTGGAGGGTTCCCTATTGCATCGTCATCAGCAGGAGGAGTGATCCTCCTGCTGTTATAATGAACAGACGATAAAAGCGTAAAGGAGGCAGGACGATGGCAAAACTGACATTCCTGGGACACGCGGCTTTCAGGATTGAGGGAAGCGGACTGGATGCCCTTGTCGACCCGTTTCTCAGCGGTAACGAGATGACACCGTTCTCGCCGGATGATTTTCCCGGTATCAATTATGTTTTCGTTACCCATGGACATGGGGACCACCTCGGAGATACCGTCGATATAGCGGTAAAAACCGGGGCCACGGTCATCGCAACGGTCGAGATGTGCAACAGCCTGGCCACCAGGGGGATCAAGTGCCATCCGCTCCAGATCGGAGGAGCTTTTACGTTCCCCTTTGGCAGGGTGAAGATGACCCCGGCATGGCACGGGTCGGGTATCCAGTGCGACAGTGGCATGCTTTACGGTGGAGTTGCGGGGGGGTTCCTGATAGAGGTGGACGGGCGAAAGATATACCATGCCGGAGACACAGGCCTTACCGTGGAAATGAGCCTGCTTGCTGAGGATAAAGTCGATGTTGCCCTTCTTCCCATCGGAGGGAACTATACCATGGATATCGACGATGCAGTAAGAGCCGTCGGTATGATCAAACCGAAGATCGCCGTCCCGATCCATTTCGACACATTCCCCGTTATCAAAGCCTCCCCTGAAGAGTTCGCCGGCAAAGCTTCGGGGCTTGCGGAGATAAGGGTAATGAAAACAGGGGATACCCTGGAGATCTGACCTTTCGTCAGGAGTATCTCAGCCCGAACACAGGGTGAAAGATCCTTTCGTCGTGAAGGAACTCGGCCTGTTCTTCCATCGCCTTCCTTGCCTCATCTCCCATGTTGACGGCAAGGACCGAGGTAAGTATGTGAACCAGAAAAAGAGGTCCGATTATACTGCTTCCGAACATCGGGCTTGCCGCACTTGCAAAAAATGAAAGATCGGAAAACCTGCAGATCGGGGCCGCGGGGCTGTCGGTGATGGTCACCACCCCGGCCCCGTTCCTTTTTGCTATCTCAACTGCTTCGGTCACTTCGATCACGAAGCTCGGAAGTTCACAGACAACTACGACATCGTTCTTTCTTACGGCTCTCGCCTGTTCCTGGAGTGTCATCCCGGATCTTGTCATTAGGACTGCGCGGATACCCATGGTCCGGAGCCTGATGAACATGGATTCAGCAACAATAGATGAAATACCCCAGCCGATGCAGTAGACTGCTTCGGCCTTCTGGACTTTCGAACAGAAAACCGCTACATCCTCAGGCTTGATCTGGGTCCAGGTGTCGTCAAGGTTGGCGTGTTCCAGTTTGTGTATGGTTTCAGGAAGATCCTGCCGGCTGTCCAGAACTCTGGCGAGCATTGCTGCAGGGTTTACCTGGCCCAGCATTGCGGACTGAAGCGCGTCCTTGAGCTGGGAGTAACCATCGAAGCCAAGCATCCTGGAAACCCTGACCAGCTGTGCCTTGGATACACCCAGATCGTCGGCGACATCGCCTATGGATCTGAAGGCTGCTTCCCTCATGTTCATCAGAAGGTATTCAACTACCCGGCGTGCCTTTTTGGGCATTCCCTGTACTTTTTCTCTAAGAAGTTCCTGAAGCTGTCCAGCTTCCACGGACAACACCCTCTCTTCCTGGTAAATAAACTTATTTAACAAAAAAGTTGATTTTAGTATACTTTGGCCTTCCGGGGAAGTCAACGGAGGAAGGAAACCTGAAGCAAGGCGTCAGGCCACAGGCAGCAGGAAGGACAAGATCAACTGCGTGAAAGGTAAACAGTGAG
>CAZAMZ010000281.1:0-2082 GCA_964486375.1 uncultured Synergistaceae bacterium
TGTAGGCGGCGTGCCGGCTTCCTGAAGGGCGTTCCCGCCCAGGGCAATTACAACCTTGATAGGGCGATCCATAGACCTCTCTCCTTATCCTCAAAGGGATATTTACGGAGAGAATTTTAAACCTTTCGTCCGGAAAAGTTCAATAGGGTGGGAAGCTGGTCTATGCCCTGGTAAGTGTGGCCGACCAGGAGGAGATGATTTTGCCCCTGGTCATCAGCACTCCCCGGTTGGCGTAAGTGTCGGGGTTGATGCTCTTGAGGTATTCCGTGCCGTAATAGAGGCCGTCAGGGGACCGGAAGGTGGACAGGATCGAGTCTCCCACGACTGCAAAGGAACCGACAAGGGGACCAAGGGAGGGGTTTTCGGACCTCCATGTTGTGGAGTCGCTCCCCCTCTCGAAGGGTATGATCTCGTAGCGGTTCCGGATCCTGACAGGGGTGTCCCCTTCAATCTCCATGAAGCCTTCGTTGACCCACAGGTCACCCTGATGCTCTATCGTGGTCATTCCTGAGAGCTGGACCGTGTTCCCCTCGCCATCGCGGTAAAAGCCCGAAGCATTCCAGGACCCCTCCTGGAAAAGGAAATGATGACCCATCTTCCTGATAAAGATCCTGTTGTCCAAGGGAACTCCCCCTCAACTTGTTCGATCAGATTGTGATAGAATACACGATCTTCCCGTCTCCGGCAACAGTAAATAATTGATCAGATCTCGAAAGAAGGACTTTCGGGACTGATAAGCTTTATGACTGTGGTACCTCCGCAATGGTTCTCAAGGAGTCTGACCAGTTCCTCCGCCGCCATCCGGTGGGTCGTCACATCCAGCGGCGGCATTGAGTCGAGATTGATGGCTACATGGGTTGTGGCAGGTGTTATCTTGCTGGGGTCACCGTTCTTCCAGCACCATCCCCTGCAAAATACGCTGCCGTTCCCCGTGTCGTGCAGGATTATCTCACCCGGTTCGGGATTTTCCACGGCTTCGGGGTTCCCCAGGTGAGCGAAGACCTCGTCGCCTTTTGCTGGGCCCAGCCTGAGATCGCCTTCCAGGCATGCCAGGTCGTCACCGCCGCAAGGGATCCGGTACCTGAGACTGATGATATTGAAGATCGCCACGAGCCTGTTGATGAAAGGCAGATCCTTGCCGGACCGTGTCCTCTTGATAAGGTTTGCAATGGAGGGAGGGAACTTGTTCGGGTTCAGTCCCATATCCTCGAACACGTAACGCCACGAGGCAATGAGGGGATACTCCTTGTAGTTCTCAAGCTCCGGGTCGTTCCTCACTCCCAGTTCGGCTTCCCTGAGCAGGGCAAGCAGCGGGGAGTCCTCCTCACCGTTGTCCAGGCCGATCCCCACCACAACGTACCTGCGGTATTCCGGCCACTTGTCGAAAACCTCCTGAGCTATGGTTATCCTCATTATGCTGTTCTCCTTTCAGGCACGGTCTCTATCCGGAAGTATGCCATGTATAATAACAGGACATTCAAAAGGAGACGAAAGGATGAAAGACGATCGCCCCGGGACACCAGGCAAGGCTCTCTTTTTCTTCTGCGCAGGCGAAGGGTTTGATCACGTCTCGAGGCTGGTCTTCTCCAGGGTAATGGGCCTTTTGAACCCTGTTGAAACCGGGATATCAGTTGACGGATTTCCTGTCATGGAGCATGTCGATGAAAGCGGAAACCGCTTCTGCTTCATGAGACAGGAAATGCTGGTCAGTTACGACTTCCGCCGTTACCTTCCCTTTCTGGGAGAGCACTTCATGGACTTCGATCTAGCCGCCGAGGTGAACTGGCACGAGGGCAGCAACGCCCCCGACAGGGTCATAACCGTTCACACCGTGGGTGACGTGGATGCCGGGGTTTTTACCCCTGCCGTGCCAGGATATATGAGGGGTCTACTCCATGCCCTGGAGCAAAACCGGGTCGAGGCAGGCCTTGACGGCTTCAGTGTCGTGACCGAGGCCACTCACTGGACGGGTACTTTCAAGGGGCAGGATCCTGCGCTTCTTAGGGAGTTTCCCGTACCGACCATTGACATCGAGATAGGGAGCACGCCAGCAAGCTGGGAAGATAAGGGTGCTGTTGAAGG
>CAZAMZ010000282.1:0-2059 GCA_964486375.1 uncultured Synergistaceae bacterium
CTGTTCGATGCAGGGGTTTCTCAGGTCGCCTGACAGGGCAGGCTTCCACCTTCTGGAAAAGGGGATAGTAAAGGCCATCCCCGAGGGCTGGCCCTTCTTCAACTGGCCATACGTCTACGGTCCGGCGGGTGGGATCAACTCCAATGTCATCGACATGGCAAAATGGGTAACTCTCCACCTGGGCGAGGGAACCTTTGAGGGCAGGCAGATAATTGAAAGCGAAAAGATCCTCGCCACCCATGTTCCGCAGACCCCTATAGGGAGCGGAAAAAACAGCTACTGCATGGGTTGGCTGAAGTCCGAGTATCATCCCTACCCCCTGGTCTGGCACAATGGCGCTACCTCCGGAAGCGGGACCCTGGTCATGCTCGTGCCTGAGCTGGACCTGGGCGTCGTGATCCTTTCCAACCTTGTGACCCCCGCCACCGATGCCCTTGGGCTGACCTTCGTCGACCTCTATTGTGGAAACCCTTCACCCGGTGAACACCTGAGTAAAGCAATCGAGAACTGGCATGCAAAACTGAAGGGTTCGGCTGAAAAAGCCGAACCCCCGAAGAATGCCCATCCGCCCCTTCCCTATACGGCCTATGTGGGTGTTTACGAAAGCCCCCTGGTCGGTACGGTCAGGGTTATGCAGCATAAGGGGAGGCTTTTCCTGAGGATGGGCCCAAAAGGCGTCGACGCGGACCTCAAGCCCTGGAACCGGGATACCTTCATCAGCGAAATAGAGGGGTTTGACGACGATCCTCTCGGTACGGTCCGTTTCGAACTGGATCCGGAAGGGAAGGCATCGGCTTTCGAACTGACCGACGATGACGGCGACCTTGTCAGCCGTTTCGAGAGGAAACCCGTAAATTGAGATAATAAAAAAAGGTTTTCATACGGACAAAACGGCGTTATACTTTTTTTGTTTTCATACCTCACATTAACGTCGTTCGAGGCGTAAATGTAAGATAAGGAGTGTTCGAGTCCATGCTTACTGATCTTCTAACCGCAATAGCTGTAGTACTCAACGGTATCCCCCAGGGCATCCTGGCACTGAGTTTCGGGTTCGCGGCCTTCCCAACGTCTATAGCCTTCCTGGTCGGCATACTGGGTTCCCTGGCCTTCAACTCCGTTGCCACTATCTCTTTCCAGGCCGAGACGATAACCCTCGCCGGGACCATGGGCAACGACATAAGGGAACGCCTGAGCCTTGTCTTCTGGGGCGCCGTTTTCCTGCTGATCCCCTCGCTCCTGGGTCTGAACGAGGCGATAGTCCAGTTCATAGGCCCCGTCATTGTGACCTCCATGATGGCCGGTGTGGGCATTATGCTGGCATACGTTTCGGTTGACCTGCTCCGGTCGGAAAAATACTCGGGCCTTGTCTCGATGGTTACCGCCCTGGCAGTATGGTTTGTCACCAAGGATCTTGCCAAAACGATAATCATTTCCGTCATCCTGTCCACTATCGCCTATAACTTCCTCAAGCGCTACCCGGCCCTGGTAGAGGATGAACCCGTGGCGGACCTGACGAACGAACGGTTCCGTTTCGGCAACATCGAGTGGAAATTCTGGACCAACCGCAGGGTCCTTCTCGGGGCCCTGGCGCTGGCCTGCCTCAACATCGGCGCCAACATCAGCTTCGGCAAGATCACGGGAAGCATAGCCGGTGTGGACACCAACATTGACCACCTGGCCATCTACTCGAGCCTCGCCGACATCGGGTCCACCCTCTTCGGAGGAGGACCTGTGGAAGCCATAATATCCGGTACCGCCACCGCTCCACGGCCTCTCCTTTCGTCGGTCCTGATGATGGGGATCATGGCGGCCATCCTCCTTTTCAAACTGCTTCCGACCATCGGAAGGTTCGTTCACCGGTCTTCCATCGCAGGCTTCCTGTTCATCCTTGGCACCTTCGTGACCTTCGCGACGAACATCCAGGGCGCCCTCGCCATGTCGCCGGAATTCCCCGGTCCTTATGGTTTCTCACCCTGGGGGATGGTCATAGGTGCCACGGTCCTGGTTTCCGCCAGGTGGAACCCCTTCTACGGGCTGGTGGCGGGCCTTGCCATCAAGG
>CAZAMZ010000283.1:0-2054 GCA_964486375.1 uncultured Synergistaceae bacterium
TGCAGGATCTCTTTGGACCGGTCGGTCCCCATATGCCTTATTGCTGCAGGAATGATCCTCAGACCGGCAGTGCTCGCCCTGATGGCTATATCCCTTGCAAAACCGGGGTCGGGGGAGAACACCTCCCTGCTGGCGCCGTGCTTCACAAAGGTGTCGTCCACAGAAGCGATCAGTTCCATCAGTTCTTTCCGGCCTATGTACTGCTCAAGATTGCCTCCGAACTCAGGGGTAAGGGTCAGTTTGCCATCGCTGTATGAACCTGCTCCCCCCCAGCCGCAGATGACGTTGCAGGGCTTGCAGTGAGCACATACACTGCTTCTCCCCTCCTTGAGGGGGCAGCTTCGGTCGCTGATCTCCTTGCCTTTGTCAATAATGGCAACCCTTTTGCCTTTCGCTGAAAGTTCGCGGGCCGCAAAGAGCCCCGACGGGCCTGCCCCGACTATTACAACGTCATATTTCATGCTCTCACCTCTTGTCTGGCACTGTCTATCCAGGGGGTATTATAACCCCTGCCTTTCCACGGGCTTAAAGCGACAGGGTTTGTTAAAATGAACGGGTAAAGATTACATCTCCTCATGAAGGGAGAGACAGACATGAAAGCTGTTCTGATGAGTTCAACCGGAGGGACCGATGTGCTTTTGCCCGCCGATCGGCCTATTCCTGAACCGGAAACGGGAGAAGTCCTGGTCCGCCTGGCCTTCGCAGCCGTCAATCACCTTGACATCTGGGTCAGGATAGGCAATGTGCCCGTCAGACTCCCCATTATCCCCGGCTCTGAAGGAGCAGGGATAGTTGTCTCGGCAGGAGAGAACGAGGATATTTTCCCCACCGGGCAAAGCGTGGTCGTCACCCCCTGGATCTATCCCCGGGATCACGACCATCAGCCCCTGAACGCCTATGCCAGGGTTCTCGGAGTGGCCAGGGACGGCTGTTACGCCCAGTATGCGTCGGTCCCCGCTTCCTGCCTCAGGCCTGTCCCGCCGGGATTTTCACTGGAGGAAGCCGCCGGGCTGACGCTGGTGGGAGCCACAGCCTTCCACATGACCATCACCCGGGGAGGCCTGAAGCCGGGCGAGAAGGTCTTTGTCATGGGGGCCACGGGGGGAGTGGGCATAGCGTCCATACAGATAGCCCGGGCATCGGGGGCGGTTGTCTTTGCAGCAACCCGCGACCCGGAAAAACGGGAACGCCTCCGGGAAGCCGGCGCCCACGAGGTCTTCGATACGGCAGGGGACTACCCCGCCCAGGTCAGGGAGGCAACGGGAGGCAGAGGGGTGGACCTGGTGATAGAGACAGTCGGGAAAGCCACCTGGGACAAGAGCCTGTCGCTGCTGCGGCCGGGCGGGAGGCTTTCCTTCTGCGGTTCCACTTCGGGTTCGGACTACACCATCAACCTTCAGAGGATATACCGGAACGAGATATCCCTGCTCGGCTGTTATGGCGCCACGCCGGAGGAGGCGGGTCTTCTCTTCGAAATGGCAGCCAGGGGGACCGTCCGCCCGGTCGTCGACAGTGTCCTCCCACTGGATGAGGCATCAAGGGCCCAGGAACGTATGGAGCGGAGCGACCATTTCGGAAAGATCCTTCTGAGAATGGAGAACTGAGATAATGACACTGGAAACCGGGAGAGAACCCGCAAAAACACGCCAACCGGTGATGGAACTTATTGCCAGAAGGTGGAGCCCAAAGGCCTTCAGCCCGGAAATACCTGGCGAGGCGGAACTGATATCCATGTTCGAGGCTGCCCGGTGGGCTCCCTCATGCTTCAACAATCAGCCCTGGAGATACCTGGTGACCGCCAGAAAAGACCCGGAGGCCTTTTCCCGGGCCCTGGCCTGCCTTACGGAGAAGAACGCCTCCTGGGCAGTGAATGCACCTGTTCTGGCATTCCAGGTAATGAGGGAGACCTTCGAGTACAACGAGAAGCCCAACCCGTGGTCGGGCTTCGACTGCGGTCTGGCCATGGCCCAGCTGATAATTCAGGCCGAGTCCATGGGATGGTCGGTCCACGTGATGGCGGGATTCAGCCGCGACAGGGTCCGGGAGACTTTCGG
>CAZAMZ010000284.1:0-2054 GCA_964486375.1 uncultured Synergistaceae bacterium
CGTCGTAATGGAAAGGTCCCTGTTCAGTTTTGACAACGCAGCACGGGAAGACAAGCATTACATGGACGAAATGAGGAAAGCAGGCTGGACCGTTTACGAGTTTACGAAAGAGGAAAAGGAAGCCTGGGCAAAATTTGTCCGGGAAAACGTCTGGAAGAATTTCCGTGGAGAGGTCCTTCCTGTGGAACTGTTTGATGAAATGACAAAAGTGTTCGGAATCAAATAGCAGGAGTCAGAATTCACCCTGCATCCAAGGTTGTTAGCAAATGACAGGCCAGGAAGCGAGGTATGGGAAACTCGCTTCCTGGTTTATTTAACAAGGTTTTTCTGAATTTGATATTGCCCAAGAAAACATGATAACCGTGGAGAGTGAGTTGAATGTCAGGACAGAAAACAAAAATCGATAGTCCTATGGCGTTTTTTTCGAAAACGGTTCATTTTGTTGAAGAGTGGATCATTATTATTTCTCTGGCTTTAATCACGGGAGGTACTTTTTACTTTGTTTTCATGAGATATGTCATGGAAAAGGATTTCCATGGCTTCGAAGAGATCGTTTTGATAATCACTTTTTGGCTCTACTTTATCGGGGCAGGCTACGGAAGCTACAAGAAGGTCCAGATCAAGGCTGAAATAGTCGATTTCGTAATCAAAGACGAAAGAAAAAAGGCAGTTATTAAAATTGTCACCCTCATTATTGGAGCAGTCGTTGCCGCCATTCTGGGATACTGGAGTTACCAGATGATGGCCTGGAACTATGCAAGGGGCACCTTTACCCCCTACTTCAAGATATCCTACGTGCCGGCCCAGATACCCCTTGCCATAGGTTATTTTATGATGGCCTTTTACTCGTTGCGGGAAGCCTGGGAAATTAAGAAGTCGTTTTCCAGCGCCGGATCCGCCAAATAGCCTTCCGGGAATTGATTATTAAAAGGGGTGTGCTATCTCAATGTATATTGTCTGGGGTTTTCTAATATTGATCATTACGATGCTGAGCGGGGTTGCCGTTCCCTTTGCGTTTGGACTGTTCCTGATAATAGTCGTTTTTTGGGGGGGATATGACCCGAGTTTCCTGATACCCTATGGATACAGCAAGATAGCGGTTTCAACGCTTCTTGCAATACCCCTGTTCATTCTTGCAGGCGGTTTTATGTACAGGGGGGGGATCGGGACAAAACTGGTGGACCTTGTCGACCTGGCTGCCGGAAGGATCCGTGGAGGTTTTGGTGTTGTCGCCACGGTGTCCTGCGCGCTTTTCGGCGCGGTGACCGGCAGCGCCGCCGCAACCCTGTACTGCATCGGCAGCATTATGTTCCCGCGGATGGAGCAGATGGGATATCCGAGGGGGCATTCAGCTTCCTTGATGGCAAGCGCCTGTGTTCTTGGAATGCTGATCCCTCCAAGCGGACTGATGATCCTATACGGATGGGTGGGGGGGCAATCGGTCATAGCGGCATTCCTTGCCGGCGTGGCCCCGGGTATTCTCCTGACCATCCTCCTTTCCATAATAAATCTATGGTTGTTGCGCAATAACCCTGACGTTAAGACTCCTCCTCCATTGCCAGAAGGACGCAAACTTCCAGAACTTGGCTTGCGCCTTTTTCGGGCAGGGCCGGCCTTGTTGATGCCGGTGATCATCCTTGGAGGTATTTACGGTGGAGTTATGACCCCCACCGAAGCTGCCGCAGTTGCGGCAGTCTATGCTGTTCCTGTGGGGCTCTGGATCTACAAGGGGCTAACCCTGAAGGGAATGAAGGAAGAACTGCTTGAAGCGGGAGTGTCGACAGGCTGTATCATGGTAATGGCTTTCGCAATGATGGCACTCACCCGGATCCTTATCATGGAGGACCTTCCGGGAATGGTCCTGAAGATCCTGACAGGAGTGTCGGAGAGCAAGATCGTTATCCTGTTCATGGTGAACATTTTCCTGATATTGATCGGCATGATGACGGAGAGCATCAGCGGTATCCTTCTTGCCACCCCCATCCTCCTTCCCATGGTGCTCAAGCTGGGGGTCCATCCGACCCATTTCGCGGCTATACTCGCTGTCAATCTAG
>CAZAMZ010000285.1:0-2040 GCA_964486375.1 uncultured Synergistaceae bacterium
ATACGCAGTGTTGTCAGGGTCTTCCGGTAACTCAGAAGACCATTTGACGGCGATCATTTCAATTTCAGTCCTGGTCCTGAAGTAATCTTTCAACCCCTGATCAGTAAAAGCCCTGACAAAGGTTCCTTTGAAAGGTATGGATTCGAGGAAGCCCCTGGTTCTCAATACCTGAAAGGCCTCCCGAACAACGCCCTGGCTGATGTTAAGGGTCCGGGCGATCTTCGTCTCGGCAAGCCTGTCTCCGGGTTTGAATTCGCCTTTGAATACTGCGCCGACCAGGTAATCTACTACTTCATCTTTTAATTGCTTCTTGTTGATAGAAACCTGTTTTTCCGAATCCATTTCCTCCACAATAGCCTCCATTTATTAAGCCGTTTAACTCCTTTTTGAGACTGGCCCGGAAAAACGAAGCACCTTCTTTTGGATAACCGGGGCGGGAGGAGGATAATTGATCGCCTCCCGCCTTCGACAACATAATGATACCTTAAGATCCATTAAAAGAACCGGTTATTCATTCAAGGGCAAGCGGGTAATGCGCCTGCCTTAGCCTCTTCGGTTTATCGGGGTCGGGCAATATCCTTGCCAGCCTTCGTGTGGTTCAGATTTCCAATGTTTCTTCCCTGAGGCAAATCCCTTCAGTTTTTAGCTCTTCCAGAACCGGCAAATAAATTTCAGGAATAGTCGGAACGTGAACTCCTGGAGTCATTATTCGGCCCTCAAGGATGAAACGTGCTGCGACAGCAGGAGGAATGCCGGTTGTGCGCGATATCGATGTCCATTTTCCGGGTACTCCGTAATCGATCAAGGTGGATTTATGTACCTGCCTTTTCCCGTCAGCAAGCTCAAATTCAATCTCGTCACACAGGATCACAAGATCCTTTTCTTCGGGGAGGAACACAAGCTTTTCCCCGAAAAGGCAAGAAACGACATCCCTGGCAGATCCTGTTTCAAACGGGATTGGCCTGTCTTCAAAGAATCCAAGCCAGTCCATCCGGAGAATAAAAGTCGACCATGGTTTGACGTTCAGGACTTTGCAGAGAGCTTCTTTTGCATCAGCACCCTCACTGCCGGCCTGTCTTGCCGTAAACCCCGCATAAGTCAAACCTTTCGTATCCTGCTTTTCTTCCTCGAAAAACCCGATAGAATTCAGGTGACAAATGGTCTCGCACCAACCCGGATAACGTATGGTGCCCCTGTAGATATCCTTTGCTTCGGGAATATCATAAAATTCTCTGTAAGGAACAGAATCACCGTTAGCGTAAATTTCGAAGGCGCCAAGGGTGGGCACCTCGTAAAGCTCTACATGCTCATAAGTAGTGCCGTCAGGCCAGTATATCTCCTCGTTGTCCTTAATAATTCTGGCTGTTCTTTTGCTGGCACCTATAAGACTTGAGGGTGACCAGGACAGTTTGTAACCCCATGGATTGGTATTCGCATCAGCGGCGGGCAATGCTCCACAGTAAGAACTGAACGATCGGACACGTCCCCCGTCGTCGTGGATCTTCTTAACTGATTTCGCTGCCGACATATGGTCAATGCCAGGGTCCAGGCCTAGCTCGGTAATGAATATAAGGCCTGAATCCCTGCATTGTTTGTCCAGTTCCTTTATTTCCTTGTCGAGATATGCCGGGTGGATCATATTGATCTTTTTCTCCAGACAAATCAAGGCAACTGGAAGCATCAGATCTGGCGGCATCAGGTTAATAACAAGATCCGGCGCAAAACTTTCGATAATTTCTTTTGCGGATTTGGCCACATCCTTGACTACCGTCTCCACAGACGGAAAATGTTTGGCAACAACAGAAATATTAGGCTCAGAAACATCTGCCACAACGATTTTACAATTTCCTTTCCTGACAAGGTAATCAATGCATGGGCCTGAAACTCGGCCTGCTCCAAGAACAAGGACTGTTTTCATTGAACATTCCTCCATATATAGATATTAGTAAGCAGGTACTACTCCCAATGATCTTGCCACTGATCCCATTAGTGTCTGGAAATCAAAAACCGGCTTCCCAGTCGCCATCCTTATTGCCTGGG
>CAZAMZ010000286.1:0-2039 GCA_964486375.1 uncultured Synergistaceae bacterium
CTACCTGTTCTTCATGATCCTGGACATGAACCAGCGCCGCACTTTCACTGTATACTTTGACCGCTGGTACGATGACTACTACTACAGGCGGGATTACCGACGCGATTACGAACGGTACTACTGGGAAATGATGAGGGACTGGGACAGAAGGCTCCGCCTGAGCGAAAAACAGCGGAGGGACATGGAAAGGTACTTCAGGGACCTCTATTCCAGGCAGTGGGAGCGGGACAGGCGGTACAGGAATCTTGAAAAGGATTACCTGCGAAGGAACTGGGACCGCGACTCTTTCCGTGATATCGACAGGTACAGGGGCGACTTGCTGAAGTACCGGAGGGAAAGCCTTGAGCCTCCAAGAGATGCAAGGGACAGGTTCCGCAACATACTTGACGACCAGCAGAGAAAAACTTTCGAATCCATGATCCGGGAACAGGCTCCAAGGCAACTGCCGAACACGAGGCCGGCTCCACCGAAGATACAGAACAACCCGGGGCCACCAAAGATCCAGAACAAACCGGCTCCACCAAAGATACAGAATAACCCGGGACCGCCAAAGATGCAGAACAATCCTGGTCCACCGAAAATACAGAACAACCCGGGGCCGCCAAAGATGCAGAACAAGCCGGGGCCTCCTCCGGGACAGAACAAACCCGCACCTTCTGTGCCCAAGAAGCCGCCATATGAAAAAGAAGGCGGCGGAAGCAAGGGGTAGAAACAACAACAGGGCCGCCTCGAATGAGGCGGCCCTGTATTATGTCGGGATATCCCTTTCTTTCCTTTAGTTAATCTGTTTGAACCGCCGGGGTGACTGAACCCCTTACAATAAGAATAACCCCCACCAGAATCACCCCAGCTGCTGCAAGGCTACCGGCGTTGAGACTCTCTCCGGCAAGAAGCCAGCCCAGAACAATGGCCACCACCGGATTTACGTAGGCGTAGCTGGTGGCCAGTGCCGGGTCTGTCTTCTTGAGAAGCCAGATGTATGAACTGAAACCTATTATTGATCCAAAGGTTACAAGGTATCCCAGGGCAAAGGCGGAACGCAGGGAGACAGCTGCGAGATCGATCTGCCCTGTCTCACCCATGGCCAGGCCTGCGACAAGACAGAAAAAGCCTCCCGTAAGCATTTGCATGGAGATGGCCAGGACCGGTGACTCCGGAAGGTCGGCCACCCGGGAGAAAAGAGATCCCGATGCCCATAACAGCGAAGCGAAAACAAGCATCGCCAGGCCAGCCAGATGCCCCTGGACAGCGGAAGGTCCGCTGGTGAAACGGACAAGCATTATGATCCCTGCGAAACCAAGCAGCAGACCTATAGTCGTCAACCTTCCCGGCCTGCCGTGCCGGAGTGCAACCCAACGGACGAGAGCTATCCACAGCGGCACTGCGGCAACTACAATTGCCGCTATATTTGAGGGGACGTACTGCTGGGACCATGCTACACCTCCCGCCCCCCCCAGAAGCATAAGACCTCCAACAACAGAGGCGCCTCGCCACTGCCTCAAGGTGATTGAAGGCCTTTCCCTTATCCAGGCCCATGCAAACATCAGGGATCCGGCTGTTACGAAACGGATCCCCAGCATGATATGGGGGGGAAATGTCTCTATAGCGAACTTCATCGCCAGGTAGGTCGTCCCCCAGAAAAAATATACCGACCAGAGGGCCGCAATAATGGGGAGCGTCAATCGGGTACCACCCAAGGAATTTCTCACCTTTCCTGTAACTGTTTTTCGGGAACAGACAATTATAGGCTCTTTTCGGGGTTATTCGACAGAAAACCGGGTGCCGCCCTGTCCTGATAGTTCCAGGATTTGCAGCACCCGGTCAATGGGCCTTGATCCTGTCAAGGGATCAGGAGGGCAGCCATATCTCCACAACCATTCCTCCTCCGTCTGGCAATTCGGCGTGGATCCTTCCCCCATGGGCAAGTGCCGCCTTATGGGCAATGGCCAGACCGAGACCTGATCCCCCTGTGTCCCGGGAACGCGAAGTTTCTGTGCGGTAGAAAGGTTTGAAGATATTTTCCAGTTCTTCTTCAGGAA
>CAZAMZ010000287.1:0-2021 GCA_964486375.1 uncultured Synergistaceae bacterium
GGCGTCATACCGACGCTCCTGGTAACGGGAACCTCCCTGTCTGTTTACGGACTTCTGGGGCTTGTCATGATCGTAGGCCTTGTCGTCAACAACGCCATTGTGCTGATTGATTACGCAGAAGTAGTGAGAAAAAAAGGACATGAAGCTGCTGAAGCGGTAATTGAGGCGTGCAGGGTAAGGTTCAGGCCAATTATAATGGCGGATGTAACTACCCTTGTAGCCATGCTCCCTCTGGCCATGGGAATGGGGGAGGGTGGACAGTACCGGGCTCCCCTGGCAATTGTCCTGATAGGGGGGCTTCTTGCGGGAGGGACCATGGCCATCTTCCTGATCCCACCCGTCTACAGGCTGATATGGGACCTTAAGAACAGATTCAGTAGGAGGGGTGATAATGCGTAAGGGTCTTTTCTTCTGGTTTTCCATCCTTCTTGCCGCGAGCGTTGTTGCAGGTGCGGTCTTTTTCTTCGGGAAGGTCCCCGAAAAGATCGAACTGGGGCCGTTAATGGCCATCCCGGCAATAGATATGGAATCCCCCCGGATTTTTCTTGCTGTCGGGGCGGGGCAGATCGAACCGGTTCTCCCTGAGAAACTGATCGACGAGACTGATGAGAACGTTCGCCCGGTGATGGAGGCGCTGAGAGATCTCCTTCCGGTTCTCGGCCTTGCTGAAGATTCGTACCTTCTGGCCGCATGGGAATCTAACCAGCCAGTTTTTTACGGTGTCTTCCTTCTTCACGAAAGCCTGATGACCGAAATACAAAGCGGGAAGATCCCCCAGACCTGGCTGGAAAGATCCAGCGGCCTTGCAATGGGACCTTCAGACAAGGATGGGATCCTGCGGCTGACAGCCGGGAAGGGGCGTCTGACCTTTTTCCTGGGAGTAGAAGACGGGATGCTCTTTGCCTCCCATTCCCACGACGGTCTTGAAAGAATGGTGGAAGCCCTGGAAGGCAGAATTGACCGTTTTGAGGTTTCCCTTTCGGTAGAGAAATCCTGGCCGGCTCATCTTCTTATTTTTGACGGAAAGATGTTCGCCCAGGCGGCCTCCCTGAGAGGTGTCACTGCGCCTGATAAACCTGTTTCGGCCGAGTTCGCATGGAACAGCAAAGGGGAAAGCGGTGAGATCGCATGGAGGATAACGGGGCTGAAAGAATGGCTGCCCGAAAATATCAAAGGACGTCTGGAACCCGGATCCTGGCAGGAGCCCGTCTTTTTTCCGGAACCCGTAATTGGGGCCGCTGGAATTACGCTGCCTGAAGGTTTTGAGGAGATCCTGAATGAAAATGTGTCAATCCCGGGCTGGATGGAAGAGGCTGGCATTGACAGGGAAACGATCGCGGACCTTCTTGAAGGGCCAGTTGTAGCGACCCTTGGAGGACAGAGCAGGGTCTTCCTTTTCAGCCTTCCCGGCTTCCTGTTTCAACTCCCTTCCCGGGGAGACAAGGGGATAAACTGGATAAATGCGTTATGGAGCAACAAGTGGACTACCCTTGCGTTCATGCCAAAAGGAGTCAGCGACTTTTCTCACGGAGGCAAGATGACCATCCCCTTTACCCTTTTGGCCGCTGCGAGGGATGACCTGGCGATCGCCGGAGTTATCTCCGACAGCTCATTAGGCAAGCCCCGCAGGATTCAGGAAGTGGTACCCATGGGAGACGGAAAGGCTCTCATGTGGTTTTACGCTGATTTTCCAAAAGCCGCCGAAACGCTGGAAAACCTTTCAAGGATCAACGACATTGCCGACAGACTGGGAGTCAAGGGCACACCCGATCCCGAAGAGATCCTTGTCATGATGGAGGAATTGAGATCCATGGGACAGGTTACGCTCGTAATGCAGGATATCGAATCTGGCAGGGGAAGCTGGAAAGGCTCTTCCCAGCCCAAAAAATAAGTTTATGGAGTTCTGGAGCGGAACTGGGAGGAATGTAAATGCAGGATAATCCCCTTGCGGTGATGATGGAACGAGGATGTGTCGAATGGTGCAGCCAACCGGAAGAGCTATCGGCACATATAGATACCGA
>CAZAMZ010000288.1:0-1996 GCA_964486375.1 uncultured Synergistaceae bacterium
CGTAGGCAGTGTGCGATCCGACGGCCACTCCGGCGGGAATACCGGGAAGGGGTACGACGCCACCTGCAGCCTCATGTTTGAATTCGGTAATGGAGCCGGTTATCAGCAATTCCACTCCAAGGAGTTTTCCGACCTGGGCGGCCGTTGCGGCATCGATCGCACCTGCCAGGACCATGCTGTGTTCCAGGAGAATGGCATCTACCCTGGACCTTTCGATGATAGTGAAGAGGTTCGTGTTGAAGAGTTCCGTTACCAGCATGTCCGTGATAGCCCGGGCGGGTGCCCCTGATGAGGCGGCGTCCTGGAATTCGATCACGGCAACCCTGGGTTTTGCTGCGGCAGTACCTGCCGCTATCGTTGCCATAATAATGCCACAAAGAATGACTGCGAGGATCGCTCTTTTCCTGCTCATCTCATACACCTCGTAAATAGGGATTTTTACTATTTTATCTCTTCAGACAGATATAAACCATCTGTCGGCTATTGGTCGGAGTACACCCCGTTACCGCCTTTCTTTTTCACTTCGTACATGGCCCTGTCGACCCGCTTCGTTAGAGAATTGATATCGTCGCCCTTCCTGAAGGATGATACGCCTATGCTTCCGGTCACCGGGCCGTAGCCTCCATGGTCCAGCCCCCCCAGCAGTTCCTGGAGTTTTAGGGCCAGGGAAATTGCATGTTCAAGATCGGCCGGTGAGGCAAGGATGAATTCGTCCCCACCCCAACGGGCGGCAATATCCGATGAACGTATGTTTTCCCTGATAGTGCCTGCAATTTCAGAGAGTGCCATGTCACCGGCGAGGTGTCCCATGCTGTCGTTGAGATGTTTGAAATTGTCCAGGTCAATCATGACCAGGGACAGGGGAGTCCCGTATCTTGCGGACCTGGCTATCTCCCTCTGGGCTATCTCGTCGAAATATTGCCTGTTGTAGAGTCCCGTGATCCGGTCCGTCGTGGCCGATACCATCAGTTCCCGGTTTAGCCTTATCAGCTCTTCCTCGGCCTTTTTGCGGTCCGTGACATCCTTGCAGACACCCTGGTTGAAGAGGATCCTGCCGTTCTTGTCCTTGATGTACCTTGCGTGATCCTCGACCCAGATGATCTGGCCGTCCTTCCTCTTCAGGCGGTATGACTCCATCCTGTCGACAAATTCGGTGTTGTAATTCTCGCTGTGCATCTGGACCCTCTCAGTCTCGTGCACGTAAATGTCTGTGGGTATGTGGACTGACCTCAGCTCATCGATGCTGTCATAACCCAGCATCCTGACGAAAGCGGGGTTTGCGTCGACGAAATTACCCTCTGGAGTAGAGGTATAGAAACCGTTGGGCATCTTGTCGAAAAGGTCCCGGTATTTTGCTTCGCTGGCCTTCAGTGCCTCGTCGGCTTTTTTCCTCTCGGAGATGTCGCGGTATATGCCGTAACCGAATACCTTGCCGTCGGAGAGAAAGACTGGAATACCAAGGAATGATACCTGGATCAGGGATCCGTCCTTCCTTCTGCGTGTCGACTCGGCGGATATGTTCTTCCCACTGGCCGTTGCGGCGGAAAAAGCCTTTGCCTCTTCCATGAACTCAGATCCATCCGCGATCAGGTTATCGATATTTTCCTCTAGGACCTCATGGCTGGAGTAGCCGAACATGTCACAGAAGACCGAGTTGGCTTTCAGGACGATCCCTTCGGGGTCGCAGAACACGATCCCCTCCATGGCGTTCTCGAAAAGGGCGTTCAGTGATTCACGCTCAAAGGACAGGTCTTCCTCCAGTTTTTTGCGATCCGTTATGTCCCTCCCGGCTGACTGTATCTCGAGGAGGTTGCCCTCCGTGTCGAATATCCCGATGTCTGTCCACTCCTGCCAGCGAACTTCCCCTGAGTCCATTATCACTTTTTCCTCACCGGTGATCACCGGGTTCTGTGGAGTCAGCGAAAAAAGCTTCTTGTGAACCAGCGGGATGTGTTCAGGGGATATGTGTTTGGCGAATGACTCACCCACAGCGTCC
>CAZAMZ010000289.1:0-1989 GCA_964486375.1 uncultured Synergistaceae bacterium
TTACCCTTGCAAGGGCGGCCTTGCGCCTGCCTGTACCCCAGTAGTAATCGGACTGCTTCATTGCTTTTTCCCTCCCTTCCCTGTGCCGTCTCTAGAGTTCCAGCGGCTCGGGCTTCTGAGCTGCATGCGGATGCTCGTCACCCGCGTAAACCTTAAGTTTCTTCTCGAAATGAAGCCTGTTCTTGGGAAGCATTCCCCTGACCACCCTCTCGAAAAGGCGCTCGGGGTACTTTTTCATGAACGTGCCGTAGGAGGTGGCCTTGAGGCCGCCTTTGTATCCGCTGTGGCGGTATACGAACTTCCTCTCTAGTTTTCTGCCGGTGATCTTTATCTTGTCCGCGTTTACAACGACGACAAAATCACCGGTATCAACATGAGGGGTGTAGGTCGGCTTGTTCTTGCCCTGCAGGATCATGGCGACCTGGGCCGCCAGCCGGCCGAGCACCTTGTCGGTGGCGTCTACGATGAACCATTTTCTCTCTACCTGTTCCTTTTTTGCCATGTAGGTTGAGTTTACAGCCATTTCCTGTATTCCTCTCCTTATCGCCGCGCCGCCTCTGAGGCAGCGGACACAATAAATTCCCACCCCTGCACATACCCTGGAAAACGCAGAGCGGTGCTTATTCTATCTAAGCGTCCCCCGGGTGTCAAGGACGCTGTTTGCAAATATCAGAGAACCCTTTCAAGGAATGGGTTTTCCGTTATGCCCGGTATTCTCCCGCGCTTTGCAAGGGGACGGTTTTCCACGACCTTTATGTCCATTGTCATATCCCTGGGAGCAGCATGGGCTATGTAGCTGCCCACCCCGAATGCGGCCGCGCCTGCCTCTGACAGCAACCTGATCCTTTCAGGGGTGATCCCGCCGGAGACTATTACGTCGACATGGCCTGCCCCGGCCATATCGAGCCTGCTCCTGATCTCGCGGACAAGGTCAGGGGTAACCCCTCCCCGCTCGGAAGGGGTATCCAGACGCACCCCGGAAAGTCGGTCTCCGAGAGCCTCTGCAATTCTCAGGGTTTCCTCGGCCTCGTCGTGGAATGTGTCCACAAGAATGATCCTGGGTTCCCCTTCAGGAAGGAAGTCGTCATAAACCCGGGCAAGCATGAGGGTATCGCCTGCGATCAGGATAGCCGCATGGGGGATAGTCCCCCTGGGCTCAATGCCCGCAAGTTTTGCGCCCAGAATGCAGCTTGCACCCACACAGCCCCCCGCAACGACAGCTGCCCGCTCCATAACTGAAGAGACAGCGGGATGCACGTGCCTGGCCCCGAATGAGAGAACCGGTTTGCCGTCGGCGGCCTCGACACACTCCCTTGCAGCAGTTGCCCACCCGCTGGAACTGGCAAGCATGCCCAGTATCACCGTCTCGAACATTCCAAAGGCGGAATAGGATCCGCTGATCCTGGTGACTACCTCCCTGGGGGCGAAGGTGTCGCCCTCTCCAAGGGACAGGATCTCGACACCAGAACCATCGAGAAGCCTTACAACTTCGGGAATACCCGCAAAAACCCCCCCGCGCCTTGCAAAGATCTCGGCAACTACAGGAACGTCAAGCCTTCCGCACGCATCAAGGATATCCCGGGTCTTGACGAAATAGACATCTGTCGTCTTTCCGGAAAGTATCTCTTCGTGAGTAGCGCTGAAAAGCCGCCCATTTCCCGGTTCAAAGGCGGCCACATCAGAAAGCCGGTCCAGTCTTGCGGATCCCATGACCCTTTCCTTCTTGTCAGGACATAAGAACAAGAACAAGGGATGTAACGAGGAAGACAACCATCAGGACTATAGTCGCCTTGGTAAGGACCGTAAATCTCTGCCATTGTCCACCCGCGGCGTCTGCCTGGGTTCCCCCTCCGAAAACACCGGTAAAACCTCCCTGCTTGCGCTGCTGCATAAGTATGACTGCCATCACCGCGATCGAGATGATCACATGTACGACCGTGAGGAAAACCTTCACACGCTGCACCTCCCAGATGATTCATTGCCTGAAGC
>CAZAMZ010000290.1:0-1971 GCA_964486375.1 uncultured Synergistaceae bacterium
GATCAGGAGGGGAAAAATGAATGGATATCAGGGCAAGATAGCCATTGTCGATCTGAAGGAACGGACGTCCAGGGAGATGTTCCTGGAAAAGGATGTTGCGGAAAAGTACATAGGTGGTTCAGGACTCGGCACTTACCTTCTGTTGAGGTACTGCACCCCGTCGACGAAGCCGCTTTCCCCGTCCAATCCCCTGATCTTCATGACGGGACCGTTCATGGGTGCAGGGATACCCACTTCCGGCAGGCACCAGTTGGTCACCAAGTCACCCCTTACGGGCGTTTTTCTTGAATCAGACGCGGGGGGCAGTTTCGGTTTCCACCTTAAGAGATCCGGCTTTGACGGGATAGTGATCCTGGGCAAGTCGGAAAAGCCTGTAATCCTGACCCTGATCGACGGCAAGGTCGGCTTCGAGAATGGAGAGCCTTTATGGGGACTGGACACCTTTGAGACCGATGAAAGCCTGAAGTCCCGATTCGGGGGAAATGCAGGCGTTTCCTGCATTGGACCTGCCGGAGAGAGGCTTGTCCCCCTGGCCGGTATTTTCCATGACGGGACCGATGCCAGGGCTGCGGGCAGGGGTGGGGCCGGGGCTGTAATGGGCAGCAAGAACCTCAAGGCAATTCTTGCCAGGGGGGATGCCCGGACGGACTTCTTTGACGCCAGGACACTGAAGGCGATGATCTCCTCGAAGAACCAGATCCTTAAGGAAAAAGGAGCCGGCATGACCCTTTACGGCACGGTGGGGGGAATGGGGCTGGCCGAGGAGCTGGGCGATCTGCCGGTCAGGAACTGGAAACAGGGTTCCTGGAAGGAGGAGGTCAGGGAGATAACCGGTCAGAGAATGGCAGAGACTATACTCACGGGAAACTACGGCTGTGTTGCCTGCCCTGTACGCTGCGGCAGGGTAGTCGACATCGGTGGGGGCAACATAGGCGGCCCTGAGTACGAGACTATGGCCATGCTGGGCAGCAACTGCCTGGTCAACGATCTCGATGCTATTGCCAGGGCCAACGAAGCCTGCAACCGCCTTGGTATAGACACCATATCAACCGGTTCTGTCATAGCCTTTGCCATGGAATGTTTTGAACACGGCATTCTTACAGAAGAACAGGCAGGCATGCCACTCCACTGGGGCAACGGAGAAGCGGTCAATTACCTGGTCAGGAAGATAGGAGAGTGTGAAGGGATCGGGAGCCTCCTCGGAAAAGGAACCCGTGCGGCATCAGAGGAACTGGGAGGAGGTGCCCGGAAGTTCGCCATCCATTCGAAGGGGCTTGAATTCCCGGCCCATGACCCGAGGTGCTTCAAGAGCCTGGCAGCCGGTTACGCCACTTCGACCAGGGGTGCATGCCATCTGAACGGCTACTCCTATGCATGGGAAAGGTCCGCCTCGTTCCCCGAGTTCGGCTATCCTGAAAAACAGGACCGGACCGTCGACCGTGGGAAAGGTGTAATGGGGGCCAGGTTCCAGAACTTGTCAAGCCTGGCAGATTCTCTCAAGATATGCAAATTCACCTTGCTGATGGGTGTAAGCCTGTCGGATATTTCCCAGTGGCTGAAATGTGTCACAGGCAGGGATTTTTCCATCGAGGAACTCGAAAGGACAGGGGAAAGGATATATACAATGAAACGCCTGTTTAACACTGGGCACGGCCTTTCAAGAAAGGATGACAGTCTCCCTGAAAGGATCCTTAAAGAACCCAGGGGAAGCGGCGGTTCGGCGGATTATCTCCCGGACCTTCAGGCCCAGCTGGACGAATACTATGAATACAGGGGCTGGACCCGGGAAGGGATCCCAACCCCGGAAAAACTTGAGGAACTGGGCCTCAGGGAGTTCTTCAACTGGCTGCCATCACGATAAGGCGAGGCATTTCATTAATAATTAAATTTTTTATGGCAGGGGTATTGTTGACACAGGAAAATAAAGGTATACTTATCGTTACAGAAGCGTAGCACGGTGAAGAGAGGACT
>CAZAMZ010000291.1:0-1969 GCA_964486375.1 uncultured Synergistaceae bacterium
TCTTTCAGAAGATCTTCAACGATGGGGTTGTTCTGATGATGATAGGTTGTGTGTTTATGGCAGGGGGCGGCACAGTTGCCGCTGACAACGGAGCCGTCAAGGACCTCTCCGGGAGTCATGAGGACGGGAAAGCTTCCCTGGGCGTTCAGTCCGTAGATGTAGTTGTCGTGCAGCAGTCCTTCCGCGATCACCTGGCATACGTAGAGAACCCTGGGAAGAGAAGGGTCGGCCTTGTAAAGGTCAGGCAGGTCCTGCCCGGGTATCCTGAGCTCTTCGTCCCATTCTGCGGAGATCCCGGCTTGCCCCAGATAGGCCGCAGCTCTGAGGCCTGCCATCCTTACCACCCGTTCATGCTCATGTTTTCCCAGACCATCCGTTGGCTCTATGACAAGAACCACGTTGCTCTTCCGTGAAAAAGTGGAGAACTCTGCCCCCGGGCCTGACATGTCAATAAGACCTTCCTGGAAGTTGACCATTTTCCCTGTGGTCACGACACACACTCCGTCAAGGGATACGGTGACCCCCTCGCCGGCTACGTGGGGGTCTGAAAAGACCCCGGGGAAGGGGCTTTCGTTACCGGAGATCCTTCCGCGGGGTTCGATGACATCCTTCACGGGGACGATACGGATGCTTTCGCCGGGTCTCGCCAGCCGGATATCCACGCTCCTGATATGCCTGTCCTCCAAAAGAGTTCTGGCAAGGTCATCAATGTTGATGGTCAAACATCCCTTTTTCACCTCGGTGTACTCGCCGGTTTTTACCTCCCGAATACTGATCTTTCTCAAAATGAATTCTTCCAAGGCAGGTCCCTCCTTTTTCAGTGTTCTCAACGTTGCATAAATGGTAAAATCAGTTTCCGGTCATTCAACAAACCCTCTGTATTTCAAGGGAGGCTATCCGATGCCTGAGGCTGTTGAAAGAAACTCTCTCGATTACGAGGGTAACGACATCGATCTCCAGATAGGCAGAAGGGTCAGGAGTCTGAGGCGCAAGGCCCGCTTGACCCTGGACACCCTGGCGCAGCACACTGGTCTGTCAAAGGCCCTTCTCTCAAAGATCGAGAACGGCAAGGTCAGCTCCCCCATTTCCACCTACGCCAAGATAGCCCGCTCCCTGGGGGTTTCCCTCAGCGAACTGCTCAAGGAAGCCGAGGAGATGAGGTTCCTTCTTGTTCGAAAGGAAGAGCGAAAACCCCAGTCCAGCAGGAAGACTCCCTACGGATACTCCTTCGAATCCCTGGGGGCCCGTTGGCCGAACAAGAGCTGGAGTCCCTTCCTGATGACCTATAATCCTCTTCCCGAGCCTCACACCTCTCCCGGTTTCAATTACGACGGCGAGGAATTCCTGTACGTGCTCGAGGGCAGTCTCGAGTTTTTCTGCGGTGAAAGAAGATTCGAGCTGGAACCGGGAGATTGCCTCTTTGTCGACGGAAGCCTTCCTCACGGCGGAAGGGCTATCGGTTCCCAAAAATGTACCGCTATCCTGGTGGTTGTCCCCAGGAACTCCTAGAGAAAAAACCCGCAGGATAACCCTGCGGGCCCCATGCTTTCCTATACAAAGTCGAAACTTCCGCCCAGCCCTTTCTCCCTGGCCCTTTCAAGAATGACCGTCGCTATGGCGACGTCCATGGCTCCCGTGCCGATGGGGATGCAAAGGATGCGGTCATCTCCGGAAAGACGGCCCGGCTTCTTTCCAGCGACCACTTCCCCTATGGTGGCGTCGATATCCGATTCCTGGAATCTTCCTGCTTCGACAAGTTCTTTCAAAGCACCCCTGTGAAGGCATTGCCCGATATGGTCCACAAGTACACGATCGGCAGAAAGGATGAAATCGTCGTCCACTTCCTGGTAGGATCCCATGGGGAAGACGTTCGTGCCGGGGGCGATCCATTCGTTCCGGACGAATTTTTCCTTTGACTCGGTGACACAGACTATTGCATCGCCCCAGGCTGCGTCCCGGGGGTTATCCA
>CAZAMZ010000292.1:0-1955 GCA_964486375.1 uncultured Synergistaceae bacterium
GGCAAGCGAAAACGTACTTGGTGAAGCCCTGGCGTACCTGAGGATCATTGCCCTTGGAATTCCTTTTCTCATGGTAAATTTCGTCCTGAACGGCCTTGTAAGGGCTGAAGGGGCCCCAAGATGGGCCATGGGCACCATGCTCATAGGAACATTGACGAACATTTTCCTGGACTGGCTTTTCATAGCCAGAATGGGATGGGGGGTAAGGGGTGCCGCCTGGGGGACAACGATCGCCCAGGCGGCAGCAATTTTTTGGGTCCTGTATTTTTATAGCCGCTGCAGCACCCTGAAGATACGATCCCGTCTTTTCCCCCTGCGCAAGAGAATAGTTTTCCCTGTCCTGGCGGTTGGGATCTCACCCGGACTGCTTGAACTCTCGTTCGTTACATTGCTGGTGCTTCTCAACCACATCATGGGTTCCCTTGGAGGGGACATCGCCATATCGGCCGTTGGAATATTCTTCAGCCTGGACACCCTTTTCTACCTCCCGGCACTGGGCATTGGCGACGGGGCACAACCGCTTGTCGGGTTCAACTACGGTGCCGGGAGGATGGACCGGGTACGAAAGATCGTCCTGCTTGCCATAGCTTGTGCCGCAGCGATCTTCACCCTTTTCTGGGCAGTGGCGGAAGTTTTCCCGGTATTTCTCGTTGGCCTGTTTTCCAGGGACGACCCCGAACTTGCGGCACTGGCGGTCCGGGGTATACGGCTCGGATACATGCTTCTTCCCCTTGCATCGCTGTTCGTTGTGACCAGCTACACCTTCCAGGCTATCGGAAAAGCGAGGGCGACTTTCATCCTCCAGGTCGTGCGACAAGTAGTGCTTTTCTTCCCCATGCTGATAATCCTGCCCCGTTTCATAGGAATAGACGGGGCATGGCTGTCATTCCCCTTCATGGACGCCAGCGGCTTCCTGCTGGCCCTGTGGATGCTGAGGGCAGAAATGAAGCGGTGGAAAACAGAATAACCCTTTAAAAAAAACCTTATTGGGAACAGTTCGATTTAGCATATAGGATCGATAACAAAGAGATCTTTAAAAAAATATTATTGCTCAGACACCACACTTATATTCGAGCAAATCACAAGTAATTTAGCCAATTTGCGGGAATAACTATTTTGCCAACTCGTAAAAGGCTTCAGCCATCATGCTGATATTCCTCTTGAAACTCACAATGGACCAGCACTCATCAGCCTGATGAATCGTATAATCTTCTTCCGGGAAAATGGGGCCGAAGTTTATCAGGTTGGGAATTGTTTTTGCATAGGTACTTTCCCCTGTAGAAAGAAGTTCCGGTTCCTGACCTGTTTCCTTTCTATATACCGCCTGGAGCTTTTGGATCACCTCCGAAGACGGATCAATATAAAGGGGAGGGGCATCGAAAAGAACATGAAAGCTTATACCTTCTTTTTCGAAACTTGAACTTAATATTGAGAGTATCTCGCTGGCATCGGAGGAAACAGGATACCTTATATCGAGGGCAAATGACGCCTTGCTTTCTGACAAACAAAAAGTCCCAAGATTCAGGGTAAGGTCCCCCGATTCAATATCATTCTTCTTAATCCCCAGGCTTTTGCCATCCGTTTCGAAGCCGATAACCCTGTTAAGGTAGTTTATTATCTTTTTCTGAGGGATTGGCAGTGTAACAGAACCCAATACATTCAAGAGAACCATTATCGCGTTTAAGCCTTTTTCAGGCCTGCTGCCGTGTTCCGGAATTCCAAAGGCCTCAATCTTAATCCGGTCATCACCTGGCTTTTCCCAGCGAAAGTCGCTGCATGATCCCCTTTCAATATTACCAATTTCTTTTATGACCTTTTCCAGGTCTGAAGGCTTCATGTTCAAAGTTGCAACACAGTAGGGAGGAACAACATTTGTAGCAGTCCCACCGCAAATCTCAATTAAGCCGTTCCCGTCACGGTTCTCTATGGGGACTTCGCAATGAAGGTGGAGGGTG
>CAZAMZ010000293.1:0-1948 GCA_964486375.1 uncultured Synergistaceae bacterium
CTTGCCAAGCCATAGGGACATGTCTATAATAAATCACCATTTAAAGGGAGGGCCCAATGTCATGAATATTGTCATGCTGTCCCCTCACTTCCCCCCTAACTACGACCTTTTCTCTGTTCACCTGCGCAATCTGGGCGCAACGGTCCTGGGCATCGGTGATGCTCCAACGGAAGATCTGACGCCCCGCCTGCGGGAGGCGCTCGCAGGGTATTACAGGGTCGATGACATGCACGATGAGGATCAGGTTCATAACGCCTTACGATACTTTATCGACCGTTTCGGGGCCATTGACCGCCTTGAATCGCAAAACGACCACTGGCTCGACTTGGACGCACTTCTAAGGGAAGCTTACGGAATACCAGGCCTGAAGCCCAAAGACCTCCTCTGCATGAGGAAGAAGTCCCTTATGAAAGACAATTTTGCACTGGCAGGGGTCAGGACACCCAGTTGGAAGATAGCCTCAGGCTTTAAAGAAGCTGCTTCCTGGGCAAAGAAAACAGGTTACCCCCTTGTTGCCAAACCCGACAGCGGTGTCGGGGCCGCAAATACTTTCAAGATCCACAACAAGGATGAACTGAAAGCTTTCTTTTCCTCAAAACCCGAGGGTGATTTCATATTGGAGGAATTTATATCCGG
The DNA here is from genome assembly GCA_964486375.1 of uncultured Synergistaceae bacterium. Lineage (GTDB taxonomy): Bacteria > Synergistota > Synergistia > Synergistales > Thermovirgaceae > UBA4066. The sequence continues at coordinate 637 of CAZAMZ010000293.1, forward strand.
GGTAATATTCACTTTTGACGGGCTGGCTGACCGTGACGGCCAGGTTCTGTTCCGTTCCTCCCTGAGGTACAACATGGGCATGATGGAACAGGTCAACGACCAGCTTGATGTAATGTTCCACACCCTGCGGGATATCCCCGCCGACCTTGAGGAAGCAGGCAGGGAAGTAGTAAGGACATTCGATATCAGGGAACGGTTTTTCCACCTGGAATTCTTCCGTACCCTTGACAAGGAGGACCTTGTAGCCCTTGAGATCAACGCAAGACCCCCCGGAGGACCGATCCTTGACATCTATAACCACGCATCCGAAACCGACCTTTACCTAAAGTGGGCCCAGATGATAACGGGAAGCCCCGGTGATCCAGGCGACGTTGAAAAACCCTGGCTCTGCGCCTTCGTAGGGCGCCGTAACATCCGATCCCATCTTTACTCTCACGAAGAGATCATGGGCAGGTTCGCCCACATGGTGATCCACCATGAACCTGTCCCCGGTGTTTTTTCTTCCGGAATGGGCGACTACTACTACATACTCAGGTCCAGGGAATTGCAGCCCCTGAAGGAAGCGACGGATTTCCTGATGGCCAGCACCGGCTAGAAGAGGCACAAAACAGATGAATATTGAACACCACGATTGGCTGAGCCCTGCCCTGGGGCATGACATGGATCTTAAGGTTTACGGATTTTTCGGCAGACCTGTGCTGGCTTTCCCGGCCCAGGGAAGCACCTTTCACGAGTTCGAGGACATGGGCCTTCTGAGTGCGGTCTCTGCCTGGGTTGAATCGGGAAAAATCAGAATTTTCACCGTGGGCAGTATTGATGGTCAGTCATGGGCGAACGGGAGCATTCACCCTGCAGACCGTGCGATGCGCCACCTTGATTACGAAAGGTACATCATGGGGGAAGTTGTGCCATTTATTCACCGGCATTGCGGTAACTCCGAGACGGGTATTCTTGCTTGTGGCGTCAGCATGGGAGGCTACCACGCGGCCAATTTTTTCTTCAAGAAACCTGATGTTTTCGACACGGTGATCTCAATGAGCGGTATCTTCCAGCTAAGTTCCCTTATCGGCGATTACATGGACGATAACGTCTATTTCAATTCACCCATCCATTACCTCCCGAACATGGAGGATACCTGGTACCTTGACAATTACCGGCGGGGCAGAATATTAATATCCGTCGGGCAGGGGCGATGGGAAGAACCTGCTATCGATGACGCCAGAAACCTGGCCTCGATCCTTGAGACAAAAGGGATCGAATGCTGGCTCGACATGTGGGGCAGCGACGTCGACCACGACTGGCCATGGTGGAG
>CAZAMZ010000294.1:0-1924 GCA_964486375.1 uncultured Synergistaceae bacterium
CGATGTGGACGGAATGTTCCATGGCAGGACGGATCACCGAACTTCGTGCCATGGGCATGAAGAACGTCTATTTCAAGATGGCCGGCTTTGATCCGGCTGATGTCGAACGTGTCATCAAAATGGCCATAGAAAACCGGGTCGACATGATAACCTTTGATGGTGCCGGCGGCGGCTCCGGCTACAGCCCTTCGAAGATGATGAACGAATGGTCCCTCCCGACGGTCATGCTGGAAAAAGTTGTCGTTGCTATCTGTGCAAAACTTCAGGACCAGGGCAAGACCCTTCCCGCAATGGTCATGACCGGTGGTTTCATCAGCGAAGACCAGGTATTCAAGTCCCTCGCCTACGGAGATGGTTTTATCAGGGCAATCGGGGTCTGTCGCGGCGCAATGGCTGCTGCCATGACAGGAAAGACCATCGGGAACGAGATAAAGGCAGGCAGAACACCTGAACTTTTCAAAAAATTCGGCAGTACCATAGACGAGGTTTTTCGAGATCTGGCCGATCTCAGGGGAATATACGGGAAAGAAGCTGACAGCTTTTCTACGGGAGCGATCGGGGTTTTCTCCTACCTCAACAAACTGGGATTCGGCCTGAGGCATTTTGCGGCGCTTAACCGCAAGTTCAACCTGAAATACCTGGACAGGAGCGACCTGATCCCCCTGACCTGCTATGCAAGGGATCTATTGGGATAAATAATCCGATTTCATCGGCAGGCTTCGCCGATAAAATCCAGGCTTGTGAAACAAAAAGGCAGTCCCTGGATGATCCAGGAACTGCCATTGTTTTTTCAGAAATGTTTTGAAGCGAATGCCCGGCTTCCGGCGTCGCCGAAAAACGGCTATGCCGTGACACCATAATTCGCACTGGTGCAAATTATGGTGGAGGCGCGGGGAATCGAACCCCGGTCCGACAGGGGCCAGCTGCGGGTTTCTCCGTGCGCAGTCTCCGCTTTGATGTCGGTTCGGGTCTCCCGGAGACGGGATACCCTCACCCAAGCTCTCTGAAGCTTGACCCCGCGCGCGAGAGCAAAGCGCAGGGAGCAGTCACCATAAGTGACGTCCGCAAGGGGTCCTGGCGACGGAAACCCCAGGGGACGTGGACGCTACTTAAGCGGCCAGTGCGTAATTATCGTTGGCAATTATTGTTTGCGCCGTGTTTTGCGAGTTCCGGCAACTCGGCACGCTGCCCGTAACCCTCCATCCTGCCGTCGAGACCTGTCGCCCCCATATTCAGTTGTCAAATGTCCCTTTGCCGCTTTTCCTTGATCGCCTTTTCGATATCCCTTTTTGCGTCCCGCTCCGCTATGGTATCGCGCTTGTCGGATCCCGTCTTGCCCTTTACCAGGGCAAGCTCCACCTTGGCCCACCGGTTCTGCTTCAGGTACATGGCAAGGGGAACCAGGGTAAGACCCTTTTCCCTCGTTTTTGCACCGAGACGCCTGATCTCGCCCGCGTTGAGCAGAAGCTTCCTGGGTCTGAGAGGCTCATGGTTGTAGTAGGTCCCCTGCTCGTAGGGAGATACATGGACGTTGAAAAGCCATACTTCGGAACCCTGGACCCTGGCGTAACCGTCCTTCAGGTTGACTTTCCCCGCGCGGACGGACTTGATCTCCGTCCCGGTAAGGGCTATCCCGGCCTCGATAGTCTCGAGTATAAAATAGTCGTGCCGGGCCTTGCGATTTCTTGCTATGACAGAACCGTCCATGTTTCTCCTCCGCATCAGCAATTATAGGCTCTTTTCTTCATTAGTCAACTTTCGTCAGACTCTTGCGGGCTTCTATGAAAAAAGGGACCCCGTATTAGCGGGATCCCACGGTCTTCTTCTGGTCGGGGCGAGAGGATTTGAACCTCCGACCTCCTACTCCCGAAGCAGGCGCGCTAACCAGGCTGCGCTACGCCCCGAACGACGGGCATTGTAGCAT
>CAZAMZ010000295.1:0-1906 GCA_964486375.1 uncultured Synergistaceae bacterium
TTATCGATGCAGATCCGGCATTCTTTTTGGCATGGGCTTTTCGTCACCAGCGGATCAGGCATAAGATCTATATCCGATATAACCGCCCCCAGCCAAACCATGTTCCCGTATTCGGGCGTAATAAGCAGCGTGTTCTTCCCGATTACGCCCAGCCCTGCCTGACAGGCTGCATTCTTTAGCGATATCAGGCCTACTTTCCTGTCCAGCGACGGCTCAAAATTGCAGGGCTCGATCGCTCCCGTGGGCAGGGCCTGGTACCCGTTGTCTTCCAGAAATTGAGCGAGGCCTGCGCATATCTCGTCGACTTTTCTGCTCAGGATGTTCCTGATGATCGTATAGGGGACAGTGGAGTTTGCCCGAACGGTACTCTGGAGAAACCTCAGCGCGATGACGATAACCGACTTAGCTCCTGGAAGGATATGTTCGGGGTTTGTCATTTCAGGCAACCCGGCGAACCGGTCGATGGATGTGACCCCGCACAAGGAACTCCCCAATGCGCTGGCTTTGTCTTTGAGGATCTGTTTTTCATTTTTCATGCTGTTTTTCCATCTCCTTTGCGCGATCATTCGATCATAAACCCATATTTCTTACAGGTCATTAAACCGATTCCTGCCGTGCTAAAACTCTCCTGAAAAAGAAATGGGGAGCGCCTTCCTTGCGGTTGGGCGCTCCCCTGATATTGTTCAGTTCTATCTGAGTGTGTCGATGTCTTTAATCCTCAAGCGGGATGCAGATATCGGTTACCAGTTTTTCGGGCGGAGTCTCCTCCGGAAAGTTGCGGAATATCTCGAAGGATGGAGCCGACGCCGGCTCGCAACCGCTCCCTAATATATTTTTCAGGTGGGAAATGCTCTCTCCGTCACGAGTTACGAGTCACGGGCCAGGGTCGTTGTCTTTCTTCCCGATTCTATTCCAACTGCGGTCCTTTCCCGATGACCATCTTCCCTTTGTAGTATCTTGCCAGGGTTGGACCTGCGTCCTCTTTCAGCCATTTCTCCACACCCATGCGTTTCATGCTGCAGAGGTTGAAAACCTTGAGGTTGTGCGGAAGCTTGTCGGCCCTGTCCGAGGCAGGATTCAGCATCCGGCACGGAAAGTCGGCACATTCGTGGCAGAACTCCACACCCTTTTCCCTGGAGCAGTCGAGGGTCGGACAGTCGGCGGGACAGATCGGCGCCCTCTGGTCGGAGCGGCATCCCTTGCAGGTGATCTTTTCCGGGGGCAGCCCCAGCATGGCCCCTATCCTTTCCTGAATCTCCGGCGTGACAAGCTTTTCATGCACCGGGCAGAGGCTGCAAGCTATACCGCAAGGAGCTACGGCTGAGAGGATCTCCTCCCTGTTCATTCTGAAACCTCCCTTTGTGGTTTCGATCAGGTTGATCAGTCCCGACTATATACCTCTATTTCCACAAAATAAAGGGAGCGACTTCCCCGATCGGGAAACGCTCCCTTATTTGATATTTCTTGCCTTCTTTCACCTTGCTTTTTACCCGATTAGATTTACGACTCACAGTTGACGATTCACTAGGTTTTCTGTCTTCCTGCGGCTTAAAATTGTATGCATACGGTCAAAATCAAGGTCTGACCCTAAAGCCTTTGGTTTTTCCACTGTGGATAAACGTCACGCTTTTGCCCCTCCTGATGTCTGAAGCCTGCCGCCTTGTTCTCAGGCCTTTCCGAGTCACAAGGTGCCCCAAGCGCAGCGACAGGGCGAGTCCTTCAGCTTGTCTGGAGGGTACGAGTCACGAGTCACGAGTCACGAGTTACGGTTTTTCCCCTTTACTCTCTCCAGCATATCCACCGTCATGGCGTCGAGGTCGTATTTCGGCGCGAATCCCCACTCGGCCTTCGCTGCCGAGCAATCCAGGGAGTTGGGCCACGATTCGGCTATCCCCTGCCTGACGGG
>CAZAMZ010000296.1:0-1901 GCA_964486375.1 uncultured Synergistaceae bacterium
AGTTCAAGGAAGAACTTTTCAATCTCCGTTTCCAGCATGCCATCGGCCAGCTTGGGAATACCGGGCGTATCGGAGAGGTCAAGAGGTCAATAGCCAGGGTCCTCACGATCATGCGGGAAAAGGAGATCGGGCTCAAGCGCCCGGTGTAGGAGGGAACGCGGAATGGATGACAGAACCGTCTCACGAAAGACGCGTGTAGGCACAGTTGTCAGTGACCGTATGTCAAAGACTGTCGTAATAAAGGTCGACCGCATGGCCAAACATCCTCTTTACGGCAAGCCCGTCCTGAGGAGCAAGAAATTCATGGCCCATGACGAGGAAGAGACCTGCCGTATCGGAGACAGGATCCGTATCGAGGAAACCAGGCCCCTGAGCAGGCACAAACGCTGGCGAGTGGTCGAGATAATCGAGAGGGCTCCGGTTCTTGGCGGCAGCCAGGAAAAGGAGGACTAGTCCATGATCCAGCTCCGGACAGTTATGAAGGTCGCCGATAATTCGGGCGCCAAAAAGATAATGTGCATACAGGTTCTCGGCGGAAGCCGGAAGCGCTACGCGAGTGTGGGCGATATTGTGGTCGCCTCCGTAAAGGAAGCGATACCCAACAGCAATGCCGGCAAGGGCGACGTGGTCAAGGCTGTGGTCGTCAGGACCAAAAAGGAAGTACGAAGAAGAGACGGGTCTTATGTAAGGTTCGACGATAACGCCGCTGTGCTTATCGACAACAACGGAGACCCCAGGGGAACCCGCATCTTCGGCCCTGTAGCCCGCGAGCTGAGGGAAAAACGGTTCATGAGGATCGTTTCCCTCGCCCCGGAAGTAGTCTAGGAGGACAGCGGCTATGAGTAAAATTCGTATCCGTAAGGGTGACCGGGTACACGTGATATCCGGCAAGGACAAGGGTAAAGAGGGGAAAGTGCTTCGCTTTTTCCCGTCCAGGGATCTTGTTCTCGTCGAGGGAGTGAATGTTGTTACCAAACATGTCAAACCTTCGGCCAAGAACCCCCAGAGCGGGATAGTCAAGCAGGAGGCTCCCATTTACTCCAGCAAGGTCAAGCTCGTCTGCACGGCATGCGGGGCGGCCACAAGGGTCGGCCAGGCCTTTCTTGAGGACGGACGGAAGGTCCGTGTCTGCAAGAAGTGCGGCGAGATAATTGATAAGGCGTAACGGGGAGGCGACTTGACGATGCCGCGTCTGGCAGATACTTACAGGAACGAGATTACAGGACGCCTTCAGAAAGAGTTCGGGTACTCGAACATTATGCAGGTTCCCCGGATCCAGAAGGTCGTCGTGAACATCGGAGTAGGTGAGGCGAAAGTCGACTACAAGTTCATGGATGCATCAATAGCCGAACTTCGCACAATTACGGGACAGCAGCCCATGATGAAAAGGGCCAAGAAATCTGTGGCCGGCTTCAAACTTCGCGAGGGGATGCCTGTGGGTTGTTCCGTGACCCTTCGGGGTGCCCGTATGTGGGAATTCCTTGACAGGCTTATCTCTCTGGCCCTTCCCAGGATCAAGGACTTCCAGGGCCTTTCGCCCAAAGGTTTTGACGGCCACGGGAATTACAACATGGGCATCAAGGAACAGCTTATATTCCCAGAGATCGAATACGACAAGGTCAGCCGCATCAGGGGAATGAACATTTCCATTGTTTCGACCGCAAAAACGGACGAAGAGGCAATGAGCCTGCTTCAGGCTCTCGGAATGCCTTTCGCCCGGTAGGGGAGGAGATGTAGCCAATGGCCCGAAAAGCCATGAAGATCAAGGCCGTGAGAGAGCCGAAGTTCAAAGTAAGGTCATATACAAGGTGTCCTCTCTGCGGTCGCGTGCATGCCTATATGAGGCAATTCAATATGTGCCGTTGTTGCTTCCGGAAGCTGGCCCGGGAAGGCAAGATCCC
>CAZAMZ010000297.1:0-1900 GCA_964486375.1 uncultured Synergistaceae bacterium
GTTATCCACCACGGTCACCTCCCCCTTTACTACACTCTTCATGTTCTCGGCGTATTTCAACGCTGTCTCATGGTTGATGTCGAACACCCGTACCTCTTCTATATCGAATACTGCGGCGATCGCCTGGGTCTGCGTATGCCCCTGGCCTCCGGCACCGAAAAGACCGAGGCGGATAGAGGGACCCTGGTGAAGGTACTTCAGGGAAACGGCGGTCTGTGCACCGGTACGCATGGAGGTTATCCATTCCCCGTCCATTACGGCCTTGAAGTTCCCAACCCTTGGATCGATCAGGAGGATAAGGGAGGTGATATAAGGCAGACCCTTTTTCCTGCGTTCACCCAGGAATCCTCCGGCCCATTTGATGCCTGCCGTATCCAGCCAACCAACGTAGGCGGGCATTGCATTCATGAATCCCTCGTAGGGAGGATATTCGGCGGTCTCTCCAAGATCGAGCCCGACTTTGGTCGGGTTGATCGTGGTCCCTTCCCCGAAACCGCGAAAAGTCTTTTCAACGATGTCGACAACTTCTTTCATGTTCATAAGGCTCTTCACGTCGGATTGATGCAGCAGCACAGTTGACATATTCCACACTCCTTCTTCTTGCATATTTAATGCTGAAGCTCTTGCCGGTTCTTCTCCAGCCAGAGTTCTTGAAATTTGTGGCTGTCTGAATGACGTTTTTCAGCTCCATGAGGGAATCCTTTTTTTGCCCTGAACAGTGAAAGCCAGCCCCTCAAAAAAGGACAAAGGCTTGCAAAGTTTCTTGTTGTGCTATTAAGTTTAACCACGTTCAACTTTTTGTCAAGAAACAGGGGTTTGTCTTGCGGGGTTTTGGGAGCCCTCAAAAACAGGTTTTCGTTTATTATTAAAGTATAGGTAGTTTAATTGAGTCAATGTCAAAAAAGATCTCTTATACCGCAACTTCTGCTTTTTCATTTTCATTTGCTACTAAATATTGGAAAGAGTCAATAAGATCATTGAGGCTGTCAATCTCGCTATGGGTGGCTCATGGACCGCAGGAAGCCCACTCAACGCCAAACACCGGGATGTCCCTCATCGCGGACCTTGATATCGACCTCCTCAAGGAACTCCGGGCCTCGGGCAGCGTCAGGAGCCTCCAGAACAAAAGGGACGACCTCTACCGGGTCGTACGGCTTAAAAAACATTGATGATCCAGACCTTTCCGGAAAAGTGAGGGGCAGGCAATGAAGGATCAGGGCAGGTTTTTTCTTAAGGACAGCGTCAGGAAAACCGTTGACTTTTCCCGAACCGACCAGTACCTGGGCGTCGATGCCCCGCCCGTTCAGAAACCCTTTCCCGAAGGGGCCGCGGTAACAGCACTCCCCGACCCGGGAGGGCTGGGGTTTATCTCCCTTGAAGGAGCTATCAGGAGCCGTGAGTCCAGGAGATCGTATTCCAGAGAGCCCCTTTCACTGAATGAAATATCCTTTCTTCTCTGGGCGACACAGGGCCTGAGGGGGGTGCCGGAACAGGGTCACGCCCTTAGGACCGTGCCCTCAGCAGGATGCAGGCACGCCCTGGAGACATATCTTGCCGTATTCCGCGTGACTGGTCTTGACGAGGGACTTTACAGGTACCTCCCTGTAGATCACGAACTAGTATTGTTGAAAAAACCGGAAGGCCTGGAAACGGAAACAGCGAGGGCGGCCCTTGGCCAGAGATTCACGGGAAGGAGCGCCGTCACATTTATATGGACTGCTATACCCTACCGCATGGAATGGCGTTACGGCGATGCGGCCTATAAAGTGATAGCCCTCGACGCGGGGCATGTATGCCAGAACCTATACCTGGCCTGCGAAGCAATAGGGGCAGGGACCTGCGCCATTGCCGCCTACGACCAGGAAAAGGCCGACAGGCTTGCAGGTGTGGATGGCGAGGA
>CAZAMZ010000298.1:0-1899 GCA_964486375.1 uncultured Synergistaceae bacterium
AGACCAGCACCTGCAGGGGGTTCCCAGTCGCGGTGAATATCCTGCAGACTTCCTGGACCTGCTTTATCGCGTTCAGGACGCTAATGGGGAAGCCGTTCCTCATCAGGATCACGAAGGCGTGACCCGCGGAGAGCCGGAGCGCGTTATCCACGGCAGCCTTGACCAGATCGTCGGAGTTGCCGTCCTTCCGTACCAGGCATGGCACGGAAGCCTCGCAGAAGGCTATCCCGAACTCCAGTGCCGGGGAGGTTGTGGCCATGACTTCGTAAAGGTCCTCCACGGTCTTGATGAAATGACTCTGGCCCAGTATCACGTTGCAGCCTTCGGGTATGACAAGGTCTACAAGATCCCACTTGATATCCTTTCCTGCCATTGTTCATTCCTCCCTGTCTTGTAAGGCCCTTTCGAACCTGTTGATCCTGCCAGCGTAAAAACTTACTCCCGGATTCTCCTGCAGCGTTCACCTTCCGTATTCACGGAGAATATCCAGGATCTTCGAGAACCCCCCCTCTGAAGCAGGGGGAAGTACATGATCGGCAGCTTCGAGAAGTTCTCCAGGCGCATCGCTCATGGTGATCGGGATATGGGCCGACATAAGAAGTTCGAGATCGTTAAGGTGGTCGCCGGCGGCAGCCACAACAATACCATCGCCGCATCCGGGATCGCTGCCTATGAACCTTTCAAGCGCGGAGCCCTTTGAAACCCCCGGGGGGAGTATGTCCAGGAAGCCTTTTCCTGCAAGGACGGACCTTGCCCTTCCGCCAAGGGATCTCCCTATCTCCTCCCCGACCCTGTTTATCCGGTCCGGTTCCCCGTGGATTATTATCCTGTATATGCCCTCGACAGGCCGGGGCTTCGCCAGGTCCCCCCTGACGGGGACCCCGAGGGCGGAAAAGTATTTTCTGGCAAGACCGTCGTCGGGCCGGCAGATAACCTCCTCGTCGCCGAAGACCTGGATCCCCGGTGAGGGACCCCAGACTGCCTCCAGTATCCACTCCACAGTTTCAGGGGTCAGCCTGCTGCCCCATATCTCTTTTCCCGAACGGTCGGACATGATCCTCGCTCCGTCGTAAACTATAGCGTGGTCGATGGATCCCGTGTCCCGAATATGCTTGCGGGCGCTCGCCAGGATCCGGCCCGTCGCGACCATTATTTCCCAGCCTTCTTCCCTGACAAGTTCACATGTTTTCAGGACCTCATGGGAAATATGGTCGTTGTGGGCCATGGTGCCGTCGATATCCGTTACAAGCAGTTTCCTCATCTTTTTTTCCTCCAGGCGGGATTACCGTCCCCATGGACATAAGGGGATATTACAGGCTTTGCGGGAAAAAATAAACTTGACTCCTTCTTCACAAGATTGTAATTGTGGTAACATATTCATGTTCCAATAACCTTCTCAGGAGGTGTAAGTATTGAGGAAGATAGTTGTTCTTGCTTTGCTTGCTGTTGTTGTGGCAACAGGTTTTGCATCAGGCGCCATGGCAGCTGATGTCATCAAGGTCGGTTACCTCGCAGCCCTGACAGGGGACTGGGCGGCATACGGCCAGACAGAGCTCAACGCTGCCAAGCTCGCAGTAGCGGAGATAAACGCAAAGGGCGGCGTCCTGGGGAAACAGATCCAGCTTTTCCCGTACGACTTCCGCACCCGTCCGGAAGATGCAGTCAACGCTTTCAGAAGGATGGCAGAGAACGACAAGGTCGTTGCGGTAGTGGGGGCCAACGGAAGCGGCATCAACATTGCCACTGCGCCCCTTGCCAACCGGTACGGCATCCCCCAGATAGGGACCGTATCCACCAACCTTCTTGTAACCGTCAACGATCAGGGTGAGCTCAATCCTTTCATGTTCCGCACATGCTTCACCGACCCCTACCAGGGTCAGCTCATAGCAGCCTTCACCG
>CAZAMZ010000299.1:0-1886 GCA_964486375.1 uncultured Synergistaceae bacterium
TGCTGAGGAAGATCAGGGATCTGGAAAAATCTCTCAAGGACAAGATCAAGGAACTTGAATCCGAGATCTCAAGGGCCGCGATTGACCCCTACCTGCAAGAGACCAGGGAACGCTTCGGCAAGGAGGAGAAGATCCTGGAATGGCTTGATGCCCTCTCGGAGGACATCATTTCCAATTTCAACATGTTCATAGCAGCAGCCAGGGATGAGGGTGCCGAAGTTGACTTTTCGCGTTACATGGTCAACGTTTTCGTTTCGAACGATCCGGAAGGTGGGGCCCCTGTCGTCTGGGAGACCAACCCGACATACTACAATCTTGCCGGGAAGGTGGAGTACGAAAGCCGGCAGGGTATGCTGACCACAGATTTCAGAAAGATCATCGCAGGGGTTATCCACAAGTCCAACGGCGGATACCTGGTGCTTCAGGCGGAGGAAGTACTAAGGAATTTCATGTCATGGGATGCCCTTAAGCGAACCCTGCGTACAGGTGAACTGGTAATAGAGAACCTTGGGGAACAGCTCGGAGTAATACCCGTTTCATCCCTCCGGCCTGGACCTATTCCTGTAACCATGAAGGTTGTAATGATAGGCACAAGGCTCCTGTATCATTTGCTTCTCATTTATGACCCTGAATTCCAGAAGCTGTTCAAGATCAAGGCGGATTTTGACATTGATATGCCAAGGGATATCGAAACGGAAAAGCAGATGGCCTGTTTTGTGGCAGGATACGCCAAGAAGGAGAACCTGCTCCCCTTTTCCTCCGACGGAGTTTCTGAACTGATCGAATGGGCGGCAAGGCTTTCCGGCAACAACGACAGAATGTCCACACAGTTCAACAGGATCGCCGAGACTGTCGTTGAATCATCTGCCTGGGCCCTTGCAGCCAGTCTTGATGTTGTGGGAAGTGCCGAAGTCAGAAAAGCCCTTGATCAGAAGTCTTTTCGAACGAACCTGGTAGAAGAGAGGATACGGCGGGCTTTCGAGGAAGACACGATAAGGATACTTACCGACGGAGAAGTGGCGGGGCAGGTCAACGGCCTTACTGTGGTTGATATGAGGGATCACACCTTCGGGCATCCCGTCCGGATAACGGCCAACGTATACATGGGAGCCGAAGGGATCGTCAATATCGAAAGGGAGGTCAAGATGACCGGCCCGATCCACAACAAGGGACTCCTTATCCTGGGCAGTTTCCTGGGAAGGATCTTTGCCCAGGATTTCCCGCTTTCCCTCACAGCGAGGATCACCTTTGAGCAGACCTACGGCGGTATAGAGGGGGACAGTGCCTCCTCCACGGAGCTTTACTGCATTCTTTCAGCGCTATCCGGGATCCCCCTGAAACAGTCGATAGCTGTGACCGGTTCAGTGGATCAGCATGGCAACATCCAGCCGATAGGTGGCGTGAACGAAAAGATCGAAGGCTTTTTTGATTACTGCAATGTAAAGGGGTTAACCGGAAGTCAGGGAGTTATCATACCTCAACAGAACGTAAGGAACCTTATGCTTGACCACAGGGTCGTCGAAGCCGTACAGAAGGGTGAATTCAGGATCTGGGCCGTCTCCACGATCGATGAGGGAATTGAGATACTTACGGGTGTGGAGGCCGGTCGACCCGACGGGAACGGAAATTTCCCGCCGGACAGCGTCTACGGCAGATCGGCTGAAAGGCTACGCGAGTGGTACAAAAAGGCTTCCAGGAACCGCAGAGATATTTCTACTGAAGACAGGAAGACATCGACAGGATCTGATGACGCAGATAATGACAGCGAAAGGGAAGAAGACGAGGGTGAAGAATGAGGAAATCCGGCAAGCCCTCAAGGTCGATCGTGGTTTCATGTCTGGATGATCTTGAGAGGTTATGGAAAAACGGTCTCATAGGACACCCTC
>CAZAMZ010000300.1:0-1857 GCA_964486375.1 uncultured Synergistaceae bacterium
CCGTTCATTGCCACCAGGGTCACCCTGGTCCCGTCATCGCGGCTCCACCTGCTTACGTTGGTAATGAGGCCCTCGATCCCCGTATCCTGGATAACACCGGCAAGGATGGCTATCCTCGAAAGAAGGTTCTCCTTCGCCTGGGATATCATCCTTTCTTCCACGGTGTTCCCCACCAGGAACCAGCCCGAGAGGAGCGCGAGCACCAGAACCGTGGCTATCAGGTCGGTCATGCGCCCTTTAAGGGTTCTCATCTGCCTCACCTTCCTCCTGGAGCCTGAATCCCCGTCCCCTGACGGTAAGCAGGATCCCGGGGTTCTCCGGGTCCTCCTCTATCTTTCTTCTGAGTCTGAAGACGTGCATATCCACCGTGCGGGTGTCGGCCGCCGAATAACCCCAGACCCTGGCCAGGAGGGTGTCCCGTGAAACTATCCTTCCCCTGTTCTCCGCCAGTACCTCCAGGAGTTTGAACTCGGTGGAGGTGAGGTCCAGTGGTGTTCCGCCCAGGAAGGCCTCGCCCCTCTCCAGGTCGACGGAAAGTCGCCCGGACCGGATGACCCTCTCCACCGGGGACTTGACCCCGGCTCTCCTCAGGAGCGATCCGACCCTGGCGGCCAGTTCATTCACCGAGAAGGGTTTCTTCATGTAGTCGTCGGCTCCAACGTCGAAGCCCGCAAGGAGGTCGCGTTCCTCCCGCCTCGCAGTCAGCATCAAAACCGGGATCTTCCTGGTGGCGGGGTTCTCGCGGATACGCCTGCATACCTCCCAGCCGTCCATTCCCGGAAGCATCACGTCCAGGATCACCAGGTCGGGAAGTGATGTCTCGACCGCAAAAAGCCCCGTGTCTCCGTCAAAGGCCGTCTCCACCAGGTCGCCCCTTCTTTTGAGGCTCTCAGCGACCAGTTCCGATATGGTCTTTTCGTCCTCGACAAGAAGGATCCTCTCTACCATGGCCTATTCGTTCTTCCCTTCATGGGGTCTCCTGAAATCGCCGGCCTTTATGAAGGTGCCGGTGGTCATATAGACGATGTGTTCGCACAGATTGGTTACGTGGTCGCCGGCCCTCTCGAGGTTTCTCGATATCAGGATTAGGTGGGTCGCCTGCTCTATGTTCCTGGGGTTCTGCATCATCAGCATGAGCAGTTCCCTGAAGATCTGCCGGTCGAGGTCGTCCACCTCGTCGTCCATGGCACAGACTTCCCGTGCCAGGGCGCAGTCCCTGTTCATGAAGGCCTTGAGGGCGGCGTCTATCATCTCCCTGATCCTCTCCCCCATTCTGGGTATGTCGATCAGGGGCTTGATGAGGGGCTCGTGGAATATCTTCCTTGCCACCTTCGCCACTCCGCTTCCAAGATCCCCGATCCTCTCGAGGTCGGTGGACATGTGGAGTATGGACGAAATGGTACGGAGGTCCAGCGCCACGGGCTGGAAGCGGGCTATCATCATAAGGGCCTGTTCGTTTATCTCCTGGGTGAGATCGTCCAGAACATCGTCACCCTCGATCACCTTCAGGGCCAGGGCGTCATCCTGCTTCTGCAGCGCCCAGATCGCCCCGGCAATGGCCTCCTCGGCCAGGGATCCCAGTTTGAGGAGATTCTGCTCTATGCGGAGAAGACTTTCATCGAACTCCTTGCGTCCTGTAAGGCTGTTCGCCATTTCTCTCAACTCCTTGCCCGTTCTAGCCGAACCGGCCGGTTATATAATCCTCGGTCCTCTTGTCCCTCGGGGATGTGAACATCTGCTGAGTCGGGCCCGACTCCACCATCTCCCCCGACAGGAAAAAGTCCGTAGTGTCGGAGATGCGGGCCGCCTGCTGCATGTTGTGGGTCACTATCACTACAGTGTAGCGCGTTCTCAATT
>CAZAMZ010000301.1:0-1850 GCA_964486375.1 uncultured Synergistaceae bacterium
CTACGCCGGGTACACAGAGAAGGACATAAGGTTCACCCATGTCCCGATGGCACTGTCTGACTGGGAGAAGCAGGACACCTGGCACTTCGGCGTCTACATGAGCAAGAGGTGGGACAAGTGGATCTTCTCGAACACCCTGACGTACCGCACCACCGACCACGACACCTTCAGGGCCCAGATAGGCGGTGACGCGACGGCGAGCTTCAGCAGCTGGGCCCTGACCAACGACATGAGGCTTGGCTATGTGGCGAAGGAGATAGGAGAAGGATCGAACTGGCAGGTCATCCCCGAAGTGGGCCTGAACGTGGGATACTTCAACAGGGGCGGCTACACCGAGGATAACGGCTTCACCTACGGCGACTTCAGCACCACCGTGGTGGAGGGGATCCTGGGTGTGCGCTTCAGGGGCGAGTATGCCAGGGGTGACGGATCGACCTTTGTTCCGGAACTGAGGCTTGCCTGGGTGCATATCCTCTCGGGCAACGACGTGACCATAGACCAGAGCTGGGGAGGAACGACGCACTGGTTCACGGAGAACCTTGACGACGACTACTTCGTGGCGGACCTGGGACTGTCTCTGTACAGGGCGAACAACATGGATATCTCCCTTTACTACAGCGGCCGCTTCAGCGACAGCAGCACGACCCACGGCGGCTGGCTGAGGCTGCAGTGGAAGTATTAGTACGTGACGCGTAACTCGTGAAGCGTGACTCGGAGAAGCAGAAAAGCAAGGCGGCAGGAAGGGCAGGTTCAAGCGCGTACCCTGCCGCTGCGCTCGGGGGCACTTTGTAAACGGTAAACAGTGAACGGTGAACAGTGAAACCCGTAAATCGTGAATCGCAGGATCAAATGCGAGAGAAGAGAGGGGAAGGACTAAGGCAACAGCAAGACCAGATAAAGCCGGGGGGCGGTGGAAGCCGCCCCCCGGTTATTATTTGTGTCGCTGATATTAACGAAAATTTTTAGTCTCAGGAATCCGACCTTCCCGAAGATGCGGTCCTTGTGTCCCAGAATCCTGGGTCAAGCTTTCCGGAATAGGCCTTGAAAGGCTCTCCGGGGTTTTTCATCGTCAGGTAAAGTTCCGGGGCCCCATCCTCAGGGATAGCAACTATCCAGCTGGCTACGGTTCTGGAGGAATTTTCAGAAGAACCTGTCCGGAAAATGCTGTCATCGGGGCCTGAATTTGAATCCTGGCTGAATTCAATAAAATCGTCCAGGGTCAGTTGGCCTTTTCTGGAAGACATCAGGGACACGATCCGGTCGTAACGGACCCTGCTGCTCCTGGATGCCTTGCCGTTGAAGGACTGCAGACCCCTTGCAATGTAGTGGTTGGTCTGTGCCAGAAGACCATCTTCGATCAACCTTGCGCTGGACCTTCCGCCTGGAGCGCCTTCAATAACGGCTACATGGCTTCTGTCGGCGATCATGTAGTAAGAGGACCGGACAAACCTTTCCCTGTCTGAAACAACCTCCTGCACAGAAGCAAAGGAAGTAAGAATATCATGCGAAGATATGGGATCGCCGTCATTGGATGAACGCTGAGAGGCGGGTATTACAGACGCAGTAGCCGTGAGGACTACAAGGCCTTTTTCGTTTATTCCGGCCTTAAGTCCCGGACTGTCTCCCCCAAGGGCAAACAAACCAAGGTAACTGTAACCTCCCGGTACGTTGACCTGCCTTAGCTGATGGGTTTGACCCGGCTTCCAGTCCCTGTTCTTGGCTACAAGGGTGATGCTGCCCCGGGTGGTCGACCCGGTCGCCCCCCAAAGCGTGCATGACTCAGCGTCATCTGTCCATAGCGATACCGAAAGGGAAACCACCAGGAACGCTGCCGCAATGGTTCTGATCCT
>CAZAMZ010000302.1:0-1839 GCA_964486375.1 uncultured Synergistaceae bacterium
ATTACCCGGTATCGGGTAGTCGATAAGGTCGGGATCGCAGTTGGTGTCCACTATGCCCACTATGGGGATCCCCAGTTTCCTGCCTTCGAGAACCGCAATATCTTCCCGTTTGGGGTCGACTACAACGATGGCGTCGGGAACATCGCGCATATCCCTGATCCCCAGAAGGTACTTTTCAAGCTTGTCGCGTTCCTTCCCGAAACCGGCAATCTCCTTTTTGGTCCACTTCGTGGAACCCTCTATGAATTCCGGGGAGCTAAGTTCCACCATTCGGGAGACTCTCTTCTTGATGGTCGGGAAGTTCGTGAGAAGCCCACCCAGCCAGCGGTGGGTGATGTAATACTGCCCGCAGCGGATGGCCTCATCCTTGATGGTCTCCTGAGCCTGTTTCTTGGTGCCAACGAAAAGAACGCTCCCGCCGCCCTTGGAGACTTCCCTGAGAAAGTCATAGGCCTTCTCGAGCCCCTTGACGGTTTTCTGGAGGTCGACGATGTAGACCCCGTTCCTCTCGGTGAAAATGTAGGGCTTCATCTTGGGATTCCAGCGCCTTGTCTGGTGACCGAAATGGACCCCGCACTCCAGAAGCTGCTTCATGCTTACAACTGCCAAATCTTTCCCCTCCTCAAAATGGTTTTTCCCTCCACGACCGTCATTCGGGTTCGGAACCCGCCCATGGGCGGACACCCCCGCACCCGTCAGATCGTGTGCGTGTTAAGGGCCAACGGGGAGTATATCACAGTTGACGATTGACCGGCAACAATATGTGGAATACCATATACCCCGTATACCTACTTATTACTTAAAACATTATCGGGAGGAAACGTATTATGGCAAAAATGTCGCTTATAGAACAGCTTGACAACATGGATCCACGGCAGAAGGCCATGCTGAACAGGCTGAAAAGGGTAGAAGGCCAGCTCAGGGGCATACAGAGAATGGTCATAGAGGGCAAACCTTGCCAGGACATCCTTCTTCAGCTGTCGGCAGCGCGCAAGGCCATGCAGAATGCCTGTATCGAGATCCTGAAAGGCTACGTCAAGAAATGCCTGGCCGAGTCGGGCAACCCTGACATGGACGAACTCGAAAAACTGATAGGAACATTGATCGATATAGCCCCTATCTCAGGTTCAATGGAGGAATGAGCCTCCAGGCTCATCCCTCCCCCGGGCAGGTACCTGCTTAGGGAACATCCCCGGGGGCCTGGGGGAGCAAAAGACCCAGCAGTTCCCCCGCGTTCATACTGTTCCCGTTGATGGAATCTGTCAGGGTTTCTCCGTGCCGGACCCAGACCTTCCAGCAGGCTTTCATTTTTTCCTCCCTGGCCATAACGTGCGAAGACCCGGAAAGTGCTCTCCAGCCTTCCCGCCCCTCGGTGACGGCTGCGCTTTCCGCGTTACGCAAGGCCCTGTCGGCAGGGATATTGGCCGGGAGACGGCTCCCTTCCGGCTCTGGATCAAGGATCCTGGGAGCCTTTTTTTCCTGAATGAACTGGACCTTGCCACCCACGGCCTCGACAATGGCTACAACGGTCTTGTACTCGGGCCTCGTCAGGAAACCCGTCCTGAAGACCTCGACAGGCACCAGGAATACGGGCTGGAGGACAAGATCGTCCTCTTCGCCCCACTCGATGGACGGCTCCAGGAACCCTTTGAAAGGAACGGGATCAGCCATGAAACAGACCTCCATTATGAAGCGATCCCCTGCAGGGGATCCAGTTTGCCTGCGGCACCCGGATGACCGTATACCGTTGCTCCCTTCCGGGCCTGGCGGGGTTTTACGGCCTTCCGTCGCACAGGGCTGGAACCCCTGCAGAGGATCGCTGATCTGGTGTCACCCTTG
>CAZAMZ010000303.1:0-1832 GCA_964486375.1 uncultured Synergistaceae bacterium
ACCTTATCGACTACCCGATACCGGGTAATGACGATGCGATCAGGGCTATAAAGCTGATCATAGGCCTTATGGCCTCGGCCGTTATCGAGGGCAGGCAGGGCACGGACAGCCAGGCCGCCTTTGTTGAAGACGCCGATATTTCAGAGCCCGATGAGGCGGACGAGGATTCCAGGCTCGAGAAGACCGAAGAGATCCGCGAAAATTTCGGTGAAGTTGAAGAAGTCATAGTTGACAAGGAACTGCTTGAAAGAAAAGGCTGGAAGGAGGCCTAGGCCATCATGTCCGTGGATATGAATGCTGTAAAGGAGCTCAGATACCGTTCAGGAGCCGGTATTCTTGATTGCCGGAAGGCCCTGGATGAGTGCTGCAACGACCTGGAGAAGGCCGTTGACTACCTTCGGGAGAAAGGGCTCGCAAAGGCGGCCAAAAAGGCCGGGAGGACCGCATCGGAAGGGCGTGTCTTCAGCTATATTCACACCAATGGGAAGATCGGCACCCTGGTGGAGATCAACTGCGAGACCGACTTTGTCGCAAGGACCGACGAGTTCCAGGAACTGGGCAAGGAGATCGCAATGCATATAGCCGCAGCAGCCCCTTCCTACCTCACCTCGGAGGAAGTGCCACAGTCCGACCTCGAAAGGGAGAAGGAGATCTACAGGCAGCAGGCACTGGACGAGGGGAAACCCGAGCAGATAGTCGACAAGATAGCCGAAGGGCGTATAGCCAAGTTTTACGAGGAAAACTGCCTGATGGAGCAGAAATACATCAGGGATCCCGAAAAGAAGATAAAGGACCTTGTCGTACAGGAGATCGCCAAAATGGGCGAGAACATCATCGTGAGGAGATTCTCCCGTTTTTCCATAGGAGAGTAGAAAGTTGCAGGGCGGGGTGATACCCCGCCCTTTTTTTGTCCTGTAATCCAGGGGGAGGTGTTTTCAGGATGTCTTCATATCACAGGATCCTTCTCAAGCTTTCAGGGGAAATCCTGGCTGGGGAATCTTCTTTCGGGCTTGACATGAAGGCGATAAGCAAGATCTGCGGTGAGATCGCTTCGCTTGCCGAGAACGGCCTCGAGATAGCCATGGTCGTGGGCGGAGGGAACATCTTCCGCGGCGCACAGTCAGGCGAGGGCTTCCTGGACAGGGCCCAGGGGGATTACATGGGCATGTTGGCCACGGTCATCAATTCCCTAGCCCTTCAGAGCGTTCTGGAGCGCCTGGGGGTTCCAACGAGAGTCCAGACTGCCATAGAGATGCGTGAGCTGGCGGAACCGTTCATTCGCCGGAAAGCCCTTCGACACCTTGAAAAAGGCAGGATCGTGATCTTCGCGGCAGGAACGGGTTCACCCTTCTTTTCGACCGATACCGCTGCTGCCCTCAGGGCTGCGGAGATATCTGCAGATTGTCTATTGAAGGCCACAAAAGTCGATGGTATATATGATAAGGATCCGGCTATCGATCCTGACGCCAGGCTGCTTCCAAGGATATCCTACATGGAAGCGATCCAGAAACAGCTCAAGGTCATGGATGCGGCAGCTTTTTCCCTCTGCATGGAAAACCGGATCCCCATCCTTGTGGCCAACATCCTCAAGGAGGGCACCCTCAGGGATGTTCTGATCCACGGCAAGCAGGTTGGCACAATTGTCCATTTCTAGAAGGAGTGATGAGAATGCCGGACCAGGAGATCAGGAAGATGAAAGAGAAGATGGAAAAGGCCATAGAGCACCTCAGGAAGGAGCTGTTGGGCATAAGGACCGGCCGGGCACATCCAGCCCTTGTCAGCGACATCAAGGTAGACTATTACGGAACACCCACCCCCATGTCACAGGTTGG
>CAZAMZ010000304.1:0-1778 GCA_964486375.1 uncultured Synergistaceae bacterium
TGCCGCCCCCATCCTCGGAAATTATCGCGCCTTCGGCTCCCAGGCATTTTGCGAGTTTGAGTACCTGGTAGGAATTCCTCTCTTTTTCTGAGAAGGCAGTTCTCACAGGCTGGGCAATGATCCCCAGGAAAGCCAGGGTTTTGCCGTGTTCTGCGAGAAGGTCCTCGGAGACAGGATCTTTCTGATGATGATATGTTGTATGTTTGTGGCAGGGGGCTGCGCAGTTGCCGCTCACAATGGCCCCGTCAAAAAGTTCCGTAGGCTGCATGAAAAGCGGAACGGCACCTTCCCTTACATTCAGGCCATAAAGATAGTTGTCGTGGAGAAGCCCTTCGGCAAGGACCTGACGTACATAGACCACCTTCGGAAGGTCAGGGTATTTCGAGTGGATCTCGGGAACTGTCTCGTTGAGGTAGACGGTTTCCTGGAATACTGTCGAATCCGCAGCAGCTTTGCCTATCAGGGCAGCTGCTTTTATCCCCGCTTCCCTGACAGCCTTTTCATGGTCATGTTTTCCTAGTTTATCGACAGGCTCCATCACCAGGACTATGTTGAAAAGGCCTGAAAAAACCGAGTATTCCGCACCTGGACCTGACATGTCGATAAGCCCTTCCTGGAAATTGACCAGCCTTCCGGAAGTCACAACGGCCACCCCCTCAAGAAAGGCCGTTGTGCCCCTGCCTCCAATTGTCCTCGGGGGTATACCTATGCACCCCGGGAAGACGCTTCCTGGTCCGTCGATCTTTGCCGCCGGAGCGATAATGTCTTTCACAGGGACAATTCTTGTGCTCTCCCCGGGTTTTGCGATCCTCACATCGACTGAACGAAGATGCCTGTCTTGGAGCAGTTCTCCAGTAATTTCCTCCCTGTTCAGGAAGAGCGTACTCCCCTGCATACAGGTCGTTTGGCCAAAACGAACATCTTCGACAAATACTTTACGGAGCATGAACGGTCCTTCAGAAACAATGTATCCCTCTTGTCTTTCCTTTTCAGAATTCCTTTGCTCAACCATAAGATTCACTCCCGTGCCTCCAGATATCTTTCAGCTCCTTAAACAGGTCTTTTCATGTCCCATCAGGTCAGGATTGCCCAGGATCCCTCGTGACTTCCTGCCTCAGAACAAAGCAAGCCGGGGGACTTGCGCCCCCCGGCTTCTGGATCTGTTCTCTCTGAAACGTGAAGCCGGCGGGCCGGGTGTTATTGCAGTACTTTCATCACCCTGTCAAAATACTCCTCGCCGATGTCGCCCCTTATTCCGGGCCATACGATCTCTTTCGCCTTTTCCACCATTGCATCAAGCTCACCCTGGGTGAAATGGATTATCTTGATACCAACACCGGCAAGGCGCTGCTCATTTGCCCTTTCAGCATCGGGGGCTTCCTTCCATCTCTTGGCCTCCAGTTCACGACCCAGTTTCGTCAGCAGATCCTGGTCCTCTTTGGAGAGTTTGTTCCAGAGATCCTTGTTAATGTACCAGAACCACATTTCAAAGTGGTCGTTGACGGCATGGTACTCTTTCAGCAGGTCGCGGAAGTTTGCGTAGTAGCCTTCAGCGCCACCGCCTATCACACCATAGACGATCCCCGTCTGCATTGCCGTGAAGGTCTCGGCCCAGGGTATCGGGGTAGCTATGTACCCAAGAGCTTCAGCAGTCAATTCAAAGGATTTGATCGGGGGAACACGGATCTTGATGTTCTTGGGTACGCTGGGATCCCCGGGGGATGGGGCTTGCTTCAATAGCCCGATCCCGCCGAAGTATACCGGCCATCCGGAGATAA
>CAZAMZ010000305.1:0-1753 GCA_964486375.1 uncultured Synergistaceae bacterium
CCCAACCATGAACTGCAGGAAGCATCTTTTCCTGCAGGTCGATAACGAGCAGCTGGGCCTTCTGCGGATCGATCCTGAAAGGTATCATCAGAACGCACCCCGTTTCCTTCATTATTCTGGCATCTGGGGTTATTATAGGGCAAAGAGGGCTTTACTTTCGCCGTGTTTATTTTTGTGAAATGTGTTATGCTCTGAAAACTTGAGCCCGAGGGAGGTGTGTTTCATGGGCGCCATTGATCCGAAATGGGACAACGAGAGGGAAGATCTCGATCTGAACGGGGAATGGACGGTAGGAGATATTCTCAAGGCAATATCCTGCAAGGATTTTCCTCCCTACATCGAGAGGCTTTCCTCCCAGATCCAGGAATGGATGGTAGCAGCTCTTTCCGGAGAGGGGGAGGTGTCTGCAGAAGAGTTCCTGTTCGGCTTCGGAGACAGGAAACAGGGAGACCCGGAAGCACTCGTCTCTCAGCTTGACTGGGTGGAAAAATTTGCGGATATCCTTCCAGCTTCCTCTGAGCTCCTGGGGCACGAGGATGCAGTTGTACTTTGTCTTGGCCCTGTCGATTTCGATGAGGGCATGAGGATGGCCATCGATTATGCCGCCCTCTTCGGAAGGGATCATTGCAGGCGTGTCTGGATGTTGAGCGACAGCTGGGTTATCGGTGAAGTGGTCCGTTATGTTCAGCACTACAGCGCCCTTGCCGCCCATGGAGTTGAACTGAGATTCATCATGGTGACCCCCTGGGGCTGGACTGAGATCCCTATCGCCCTGGAGGCCGGGGAGGCAGGGAAGCTCCGCTGGGAGGGCAAGTCAAGGCAGGAACACAACAACAATCACTTGCGACGCAACAAGCATGACGAGCCCAACCAGAAGTAACTGACAGTTCACGCAAAGAAAAAAGGGGACCGGCCCCGGGGCCGGTCCCCTTTTTGATCTTTCCTGCTAACCCCCGCTGATCATGTGTATGATCTGGACGTTGGCATTGTCGGGAACCTCGGCTGTGTCGAAATCATCCCTGGGAACGGAAGCGGAATCCACCCATACGGCCAACAGAGGGAAGACATATCTCTTCTCGTTGATGATGTCCCTCACTGTCATGCCTTTCTTCCATTCCATGGGTTCCCCGTTTACGGTTATCATGATTCTAGTCCTTCCACTGGTCCTCCGGTTTTGCGTTCTTTTCAACAACGGCTATGACCTCGGGGAAGTCCATTCCAAGTTCCTTCAGTTTCCTGACAGTGGGTATGCCGTTCTTGTCCCATCCACGGCGCCTGTAGACAGTGTCCACAAGTTTCTCCCACTGTTCCCTGCGGATCTTCTGCAGTTTGTCGCACTTCTCCTGTGAAGAAAGCCCCGCAGGGTCGATCCCGCCTGCTTTCAGCTCGTTGTCGTAGTACTCTGCCCTGGCTTCCCACTCATCAGCCCAGACCGGCCCGAGGGCCCTGTCAGGGATATTGTGGAATTTCCTGGTCCCCTTTCCAAGGCGGAGCTGGAAAACCCTCTGGAAGTTATAGACCCGCTCGGACTGAAGGATCAGCTCTTCCTTGCTGATCTTTTTGCCGGTTACGGCTTCGAAGATCTCCACGTAATTCTGGACATGTTCCGGTACCCTTGCTGCTTCCTGCGGGGTATGTCTGGTCGCATTGTCCTCAGGTTCGATGTCGTTCCAGGGCAGTTTGCAGAGGCCGACAAGAGAGAACCAGGTCCTGAAATTGGGGAAGTAGTGGAGAGCCTCGGCCTTGTCCTCGA
>CAZAMZ010000306.1:0-1752 GCA_964486375.1 uncultured Synergistaceae bacterium
GCTTCATGTTCAAAGTTGCAACACAGTAGGGAGGAACAACATTTGTAGCTGTCCCACCGCAAATCTCAATAAAGCCGTTCCCGTCACGGTTCTCTATGGGGACTTCGCAATGAAGGTGGAGGGTGCCCTTTTCGCGGTTAAGCAAAGGGTAACATGCATCAGATGTAAAACCCATTACAGGGAGTTCCTGTTTGCTTGAGACATAATGTTTAATTGCTGTACATCCATTTTCCTCATTGGTACCAACAAGGATCCTGATCCTTTTCGAAATATCCAGTCCTGAACTCTTCAGGGCATTAAGAGCATAAATAGCTGCTATTACAGGACCCTTATCATCAAGAACACCTCTGCCATAAATGATACCGTCCTCAATTTCTGCGCCAAATGGATCATGCTTCCAGCCTTCCCCTGCTGGAACAACATCCACATGGCCTAAGAAAGCAACCATTTCATCTCCATTGCCGTATTCAATCCATCCAACCTGGTTTTCAAAAACACCGGTCTGGAAACCAAGTCGCCTGCCCAGGTCAAGGACATCATTAAGGGCCGCCAGGACAGATGTGCCAAACGGCGCTTCGGGAGTTGCGTCCCCCCTTACGCTTGGAATCCTGACGGATCTTTGCAATGAATCAACAGCTTCTTGAAGATCTTTATCAATATAATGTTTCATTCTCAATTTCCCCCGATTATTTTTTTCAAAATGATATGCAACCAGGGATCTTTTACATATATTTAAAAAGTTGAAAGTAAAAGTAGCGTTGAGATCTTTTAAACAAACTTAAACTCGACGCCGATCCCTTTTTCCAGGGCCTTCCGGTAAGCGACGGCCGCAACGGCAACATCCATTGCACCGGTACCTATGGGAATGCAGAGGATCCGCTCCCCCGGGTTCTCTCGCCCCTTCTTCCTGCCTGCTACGACCTCACCTATAGTCCCGTAAAGATCCTCTTCCTTCAGACGTCCCGATTCACTGACCTCCTTCAGCGCACCCCTGTGCAGGGTCTGGCCTGCATGGTCGACTATGATCTTGTCCACCGTCAGTATCAGCTCGTCGGCACACTCCCTGAAGGAACCCAAAGGACACACCGTTACCCCTTCACCGATCATTTCATTCCGGATGAACTTGTCCCGGGCATGAGTGACCGAAACTACAGCATGGGCTCCCTCTACGGCTTCCTCGGGACGATCCATCACCCTTATGGGTACACCGGTCTTCGAAGCCATCTCTTCCGCAAAGGCCTCGGATGCTTCCTTCCTTATATCGTAAACCCTGAATTCCCTGACCTTGAAGGTAGCGGCTATCGCCTCCGCCTGGGTCCTGCCCTGGGCTCCCGCGCCGTAAAGCGCTATTACGGGATCCTCAGACTCCGATATCAGGTATTTAAGAGCCACCGCTGTCTGGGCACCGGTCCTCAGGGCTGTGACAAGACTCCCGTCCATGGCGGAAAGAAACTTCCCGTCACGGGGGTCGACCAGAAGCATCATCCCGCTGATGTAGGGCAACCCCTTCCCGGGATTGTCCTCCCATCCCCCGATGAACTTGATACCCGCTGTCTCAACCCATCCCACATAGGCCGGCATGGAATTCATTCCGGCATGATAGGGAAGACCGCTATCACCGTCACCAAGATCCAGGTGCAGTTTCGTCGGGTTGATAACGGTGCCTTCACCCATACCCCTGAAGGTCCTCTCCACTGCATCAATAACCTCCGCCATGGAGACCAGTTCGCCTATCTCTTTACGGGTTATCAG
>CAZAMZ010000307.1:0-1713 GCA_964486375.1 uncultured Synergistaceae bacterium
CATGGGCAGACCTTCAAAGTCGATCTCCACGTCCACCGGTTTCGGCCTGGCAACTTGCTTCGCCGAAAAGATCGATGCTTTCCTCTGCTCCATATCTTTCCTGTCCTGCATCCTTCTCTCCTCCTTGTATCTGTCTATGCTCTTGTCAGATCCCCCGGAGGGGATCATGCCACCCGTGTGACCCTTACTGCCTTGCCGGCCGAACGTTCAAGCGCCTCGGGGGGAAGAAGGGTGAAACCGACCCTGATCCCCAGATTCTCGTGGAGCTTCTTTGCCGCCTCCTGTTCCTTTTCCTCCCTTTTAAGTTCGTCCATCCAGCCCTCAGCCTCGCACAGTACCTTCAGTTCCTTGAGACCGTTGGGCTGGAAGACATCGAGCCTGTAATGGAGTGAAAGGCCCTCGATCTTGCCCAGGACCGCCTCAACCTGTGAGGGGAAGACATTGACCCCCCTGATGATAAGCATGTCGTCACAGCGTCCCTTGATACGCTCAAGCCGAAGTCCTTCCCTGCCGCAGCCGCAGGTCCCGGGAATGAAGCGGGTCAGGTCCCTTGTCCGGTAGCGGATAACGGGCATGGCTTCCTTGGTCAGGGACGTTATTACCAGTTCGCCTTCCTCTCCCTCGGAGAGAACCCGACCGGTTACCGGGTCCACTATCTCGAAAATGAAGTGGTCCCAATCGGGATGCAGTCCGGCCCTTTCGGGGCATTCCATGGCTACGCCGGGGCCTATTACCTCTGAAAGGCCGTATGAATCGACCGCAACTACTCCCAGTTCTCTCTCTATGCGCTCCCTCATCTGCTCCGTCCAGGCCTCTCCTCCGAGTATGGCCAGGCGAAGGCGGAGTTTTCCGCTGAGCCCGTTCTTGCGCACCTCCTCGCAGAGATGCAGCGCGTAGGAGGGAGTGCTGGTAAAGACCGTCGTTCCCAGATCCTCCATCAGCATCAGTTGGCGGCCGGTGAATCCCCCTCCGGTCGGTACGACCATTGCCCCCAGCTTTTCCGCCCCGTAATGAAAGCCCAGCGCTCCCGTGAAGAGGCCGTAACCCAGGATCACCTGGAAGACGTCACCCCTGGTGACGCCTGCAGTGTTGAGGCAGTTTCCCATGCAATCCTCCCAGGTCCTTATATCGTTCTTCGTATAGGGAACGACCGTGGGTTTGCCCGTCGTCCCGGAAGATGCATGGATACGGACCACATCTTCCCTGTCGCAGGCAAGGATCCCCATAGGGTAGGCGTCCCGAAGGTCGCTCTTGGTCATGAAGGGGAGTTTATGAAGGTCTTCCATGGACCTTATGTCCCCGGGGCTTACCCCCATGTCCTCCATTCGAGACCTGTAAAAGGGGACTTTCTCCCACATGGTCCTTACAGTTCTTTCCAGACCCCTCGACTGCCTCTCCGCTATCTCCACTGCACCCAGCTCCTTCGATAAATGATGTATAAGGATAAAAAAAGCCGGGGTCCCCTTTTGGGGACCCCGGCCTCTTAAGACCAAAGACGCCTAAGCGCCGGCCCTCAGAGGGGGTCCCACGCTGGCGTAAAAATAAACGAAACCGAAATTGCAGGAGACTGCTGCTTTTCTATTCATCGGTGCCTCCGCTTTTCTGTATTGGGAAGTTTTATACCACTTTTCGAAAGAGGAGTCAAGGAGGAAGGACATTGAGAAGTGAGAAGAAAAACCAGAAGCAAGGCGTCAGGCAACAGGCTACAGGCAG
>CAZAMZ010000308.1:0-1660 GCA_964486375.1 uncultured Synergistaceae bacterium
CGGATGATGTGGCCGGAGACCTTCTCAGTCGCGGTGTCATCGTCAGGCCCTGCGGAGGTTGGGGTTACGAAAGGGCCATCAGGGTCACCGTCGGGACGGAAGAGGAGAACGCCTTCTTCCTGGAAACCCTTGATGAAGTCATTAATGATCGATGTGGTTCAGAAGGCTCCCCTGCGGGAAGCCGGGAGGATAAGAATGGTTCTGTTCGATAAGGTTTCAAAGGTTTACGACGACGGCACAAGGGCAGTCGATGACCTGGACCTGGAGATAGGCCGCGGGGAAATTGCCGTGCTGATAGGCCCCAGCGGGTGCGGCAAGACCACTACCCTGAAGATGGTCAATCGCCTTGAGGAACTGACCTCGGGCCGCATCCTCGTGAACGGGGTCGACATCAACGAGTCGGACCCGGTAAAACTCCGCCGGTCCATCGGCTACGTTGTCCAGGAAATTGCCCTTATGCCCCACATGTCAGTGACTGAGAACATATCCATCGTGCCAAAACTGCTCGGGTGGGACAAGAAGCGCATTCGCAGGCGCGTGGACGAACTCCTTGAACTGGCCAGGCTGGAGCCTTCAAAGTACCGGCACCGTCTTCCCGACCAGCTCAGCGGGGGACAGAAACAGCGGATCGGTGTCCTGAGAGCCCTTGCGGCCGACCCCGAAGTGATCCTCATGGACGAGCCCTTTGGCGCTTTGGACCCCATAAGCCGTGAAGGACTCCAGAATGAGCTTCTTGAACTTCAAAAGGCAGTCAAAAAAACCATCGTCTTCGTTACCCACGACATGGAGGAGGCCCTCAGGATGGCCGACAGGGTCGTGATAATGAGGAAGGGTCGCATAGAACAGATGGGCTCCCCCGAGGAGATCCAGGACAACCCCGCCACTGAATTCGTGCGCAACTTCATCGGCGAGGACAGGCTTTCAAATATCTCCCCCGACTCACCCATAGAGATCCTTGTGCAGGAACCTGTCATCAGGGCGCTTCCCGAGACAAAAGCCTCCGACCTTCTCGAAAGGATGGAAGACGAGGGATGCGAGACGGCCCAGGTGGTCGACAGAAAGGGCATATGGAGGGGAATGGCCCTTTTGTGGATGCTGAAACAGGCAGCCAGGCAAGGACTCTCCGCTTCTGACGGCATCACCAGGGAAAGGAAACTGCAGGCAGGAGAAGCGACCCTGCGCGACGCCGCCGAGATGCTGGCCGACCGGGACCTGCCGATCCCCGTTATCAGCGATAGCGGTGAATTCACCGGGGTTGTGACCCAGGCGGGCGTCGCGAGGCTGACCATTGGCCGCCTCACGGGAAGAAGGCGGGAGGTGGCCAACTGATGCTTCAGCAGAAACCTCTCTGGGAGCTTTTTCCCGCCTATGTCATAAGGTTCTGGCCCAGGATCCTGCAGCTGACGTGGCAGCACATCACAATTTCCTTTATTGCCCTGGCCATAACGCTGGTGGTCTGCATACCCCTGGGTATCTACCTAACGAAGAACGAAAAACTTGCCCCATACGCCATAGGTGTGGCCAACGTTTTTCAGACCATTCCCAGCCTTGCGCTCCTGGGCTTTCTGATATTCATCTTCGGGATCGGGAACGATAACGCGATATGCGCCCTTTTCCTCTATGCCATGCTCCCCGTCATCCAGAACACCTACACGGGGCT
>CAZAMZ010000309.1:0-1632 GCA_964486375.1 uncultured Synergistaceae bacterium
TCAGCATTGCAAGCCAGGGGTTGGTCACCCAGAGTTCAATTGCTTCGCACCTGCCCTGCAACAGGAGGAAGGTAATGATGATCAAAAGTATTGTTCTTGCAACGCTTTTTCGCGGACCTTTCCCGGCCAAAACCTTTTCCTTTCCACCGCCCCCTTGTACGGGGCGATGTTTCCAGGTTCTTCAGGCAGATATCCTTCTGCTGCCTGGCTCAGAAAGGGGGATCCCTTCCCTGCAGAATGGACACTCCGCGGGATCAAAATTGGGAAGGTCGAGCCTGACAAGGGACGCAACATTTTTCCCGATAAGGCTTTTCCCTCCGCTCCTGTCCGCAATGCATCCGGCTCCGAGGAACTCTCCCCCGGACAATGATCTCATGGTTTCCATTACCTCAAAGGTGGATCTGCCCGTTGTGACTACATCCTCAACGATAACGAAAGGTGCGGCGCCGAGATCAGGGAATCTTCTCAGCTTCATCTCCCCCTTTACCCGTTCGCAGAAAATAAAGGGAACCCCAAGGTATCTGGCAACCTCGTGACCAATGATCACTCCGCCCATCGCGGGTGAAATCACGAAGGAGGGTTTAAGGGGAGCCAGCCTCTCGCCAAGCAACGACCCTGCAAGGGAGGCGTTATCAGGATACATCAGGAAAAGGGCGCACTGAAGGTAGCTCCCGCTGTGAAGTCCCGATGAAAGGGCAAAGTGCCCTTCCTGAAGTGCCCCGGTATTGATCATTTTCTCAAGTATATGTTCTTCCTGTTCGCTGTTCATTCCCCTCTTTCCACCTTTCAAGACGAGCTGCCAGTTCGTTCAGGGCTTCTTTTGGCGAAGGGGCTCTCAGGACCGGCCTTCCCACAACCACATAGTCTGCTCCGTTATCAAGGGCCTCCTCGATGGAGGCCGTCCGTTTCTGGTCATCTTCCGGAAAGCCGTCACGGATCCCCGGGACCACCATGACCAGGTCGTTCCTGAAACCTGGAACAAGAAGAGCAAGATCGGAAGGGGCGCATACAATTCCGTCCAACCCGGACTTTTTGCAAAGACAAGCACGGCTTTCAAGTGCCTCTGTCATTATGCACCCCGGGCATACTTTTTTCCATTCTTCCCCGTCGAGACTGGTCAGGACGGTCACTCCCAGAAGCATCATCTCTCCTCCCGCAAGGGCGTTTGTCCTGCTGGCCGCCTCCAGCATGCCTGATCCCCCTGCGGCATGAAGGGTCAGGGCCCAGATGCCGCTTCTGGAAAAAAAATCGACAGCTGAAGAAACGGTGTTGGGAATATCATGGAGTTTCAGATCGAGAAAAACCCTGAAGCCTGACTCGATCACTTCTCGCACAAAACCCATCCCTCCGGAAGCGAAAAGCCCCGGGCCGATCTTGACGTAGAGCAGATCGCTCTTGAGGTTCTCCAGAACCTCAATTGCTTCGGAAGTGTTTCCAAAATCAGCTGCAAGTATTATCCCCGGCTTTACGATCTTCATACGAGATACCCTCCTGATCTTATTCTGCCCCTCTCCTTGCCCTGCCTGCAAGTTCCCTCACGGAAGAGACAGACCTGGCCTCCATGTGGGAGGACAATCTGCTGCATATCGCTGACGGGAGAGAAAGGTCAAAGAAGAGAGCCGTGCCCACCTC
>CAZAMZ010000310.1:0-1623 GCA_964486375.1 uncultured Synergistaceae bacterium
CCTGGGGAGGAAGGTAAACACCTACTCTGCCTCGAGAATGGGTACTGCCGTTACCAAGGCCGCCAGGCTTCAGAAGGAGAGCGGGGATATAGCAAGGGCCAGGGAGACGGCCGAGTCCGTAAGGCAGGAGATAGCAGAACTGGAATCCAGGCTCGAGGAGGAGATCAATGCCATTGCACCTGTCGAATCCCCTGAGACGGAGATACAGGAGGAATACATACGCCCTAAAGCCTCGGGACTGAACCTTGTGCTCCTGGGTCTTTTGTGGCTCCCCTACTCAAGGAACTCCCAGGGAGGCCTGGAACCTTTGTGGGGCCGGGGGGAGTAAATGCTTTCTGAACAATGGGAACCAGGGTATTTGAAATGAAAAAACGAACAGTAGCTGTTATTGCCGCTATAGTATTCCTTATGGGTGTTTATATAGCCTGGATAAGATCCGGCCCGTCCGTGACAGGTCCGCAGGTGCCAGCCGAGGTAAGGGATGTCGCTGTTCCCGAGCCTGCTGCAGATCGTGATCCAGTGAGTTCCGTAGAAAAAGCTGCTCCGGCAGGGAAACCTGAAAGCACTGCGGTATACGATTTCCGGCCCGTTGAGGGTGAACCCTTCAGCCGGAGTGACCTCGAGGCATCAAGAGTGCCGGCGAAAGAGATCACGGGGAGAACGGAACCCGCTGTGCTTGACCTCGGGACCATACACCCCGCAGTAAAAGAGACGGCTGAGCAGGCAAAAGAGATCGTGGAAGACCTGGACAAAAGGACCCTGGAAGCCACGAAAAAAGTTCTGGAGAGCATTCCTTTCGTGGATATACTGCCGGAAAAGGCTGAACTTCGCCCCTCCGGCGATGGAGTAAAATTGACCATAACTGTGGATCCCCAGAACATCTCTTTCGGGAAAAAAACCCGTGAGGGATCATCAGCGCCGGAGGATGTATCATCGATGGACGATGGACTGGAGGTTGTTCAGGATCAGTGATCTCCGGAATACTATCCCCGGGGCCTGTCCCCGGGTAATACCATGGAGGTGTTTGAAAATATGAGGAAAACCGTAGCGACACCCGATGCACCCGCAGCAATAGGTCCCTACAGCCAGGCCGTCTGGGCCAACGACTTTCTCTTTGTCTCGGGTCAGATCCCCATGGATCCCAAAACGGGCGAGATTATCGGGAAAACTGCCGCCGAGCAGGCGGAACAGGTCCTCAAGAACCTTGAAGGGATCCTGAAATCCCAGGGACTCTCATTCATGAACGTGGCAAAGGCATCAGTCTTTGCCAGGGATATGAACGATTTCAAGGCCGTAAACGAAGTCTACGCCAGGTTTTTCTCCGCCGATCCCCCTGCCAGGGTCTTCGTCGAGGTGGCCCGTTTGCCCAGGGATGTCCTGGTGGAGATAGATGTGATCGCCGTAAAGGGGTAGAGCATTGACAAAGGGACGAAAAATACGTACTGTTTTATCAGCCGGTTAAATTGCCGGCAGATTCTGCTGTATGGGAGGCATTATCTAAATGCAGGGAACAGTCAAGTGGTTCAATGAAGCCAAGGGGTATGGTTTCATAACCCCCGACGAGGGCAATGACGTCTTCGTTCACTTCAGCGCGATCATGGGAGAAGGATTCAAGACGCTTGC
>CAZAMZ010000311.1:0-1589 GCA_964486375.1 uncultured Synergistaceae bacterium
CTATTGTTTTTTTTGAGATGACTTGAATACAAGGTTCCCTTTTCCGGGGAGTGAAAAAGTTTCCGCTCGCTACAGGCGACAACCCATAAAGAAGGTATCGGAATAATAATTGCCGATTTGATTCTGCAAGGAGAGAGAATGCCAGGTAAACAGGCTTGGGTTAATCATGACTGAGTTTTGGCAGTTTGAAAAAATGGGAAATGAGAAAAACCAAGCTTTTTCATTTATCATTTCTTACAGTCATTCATTTTTGGGGGATCTGGATCGCCAGTACCTTTTTTTATACTCTGTAAATCATAATAAATTCCCGAAAGAGTCCAGAAAGGCCGGGTACGAGAAAAGATGTATTGAATCCCGATCTTTATCTTTTTCCAGAGGGTAAGCCATGACGAGAATAAACAGTAAGAGTCGGGTCGACAGAACAAGAGCCGGCAAAGCCCGGGGAAAGTGGAGGGTGGTCAAGGTCTCACTGCTGCTGCCGGTCCTGTTGATGGCCATTCTGGCGACAGAGCCCTGCCTTGCCCAGGGTGCGATGGAGCCCCTGCCGGGTGCCTACGACCTCCGGGAGTTCGGGCATGTCACGCCCGTAAAGGACCAGAACGGCAAGAGACCCGACGGCTCCAGTGACATCGGTACCACCGTAGGTCTCTGCTGGGCTTTCGCTTCCCTTTCCTGCCTGGAAAGCAGCATGCTTAAACAGGGGATCACCCTTTCCCCCTTTGATATTGAAGCCAACCTTTCGCCCTGGTACCTGGGCAGCCATATCGGCTACAACCGGCCCTCGCTGAAGTTCAACCCCGACCTTATCCCCGGCGTCGAACCGCCGACCCCTTTCGGTTACTACCGGCCGGGGGAGGGATGGGGCGGAGGAGGCGCGTTCTGGGTCGCCGATTACCTGATCGCCGGGAAGCCCCTGCCGCTCTGGAAGGATGCCCCCATGCCCACCGAAGATATGACCGAGAGAAGGGATCTGGCAGTTCCCGTAACGGATAAGGGCCGGCAGTACCAGCTCAGGGAGATGGTCATGTTCTTTCGCGAGGATTTCGGCAGCGACCTTGAATACAGGGACCATATCAAGAGGTTCATCATGGAAAACGGATCGGTGCAGTCGATGATCCATCTTGAGCCTGTTGATGTCGAGGGGATCGATCGGCAGGAATGCGGGGGGGTTGTCTATTCGGGCAACCGGTTCGTCAACAGGGAGACCGCCGATATGTTCACCTTCGAAACAGGGGGGTTGTGCACGGACCTCTATACACATTGCGTGGCCGTTGCAGGCTGGGATGACCACAG
This sequence comes from uncultured Synergistaceae bacterium, assembly GCA_964486375.1. GTDB lineage: Bacteria > Synergistota > Synergistia > Synergistales > Thermovirgaceae > UBA4066. The sequence continues at coordinate 1,294 of CAZAMZ010000311.1, forward strand.
GCGCATATCCGTCAACGGCCGCAACGCGATCGGGGCCTGGCTGGTGAAGGATTCCACGGGGGATTCTTCACACCAGGAAGGGTACCTGTGGGTTGCTTACGACGACCTGGTCCACCTGAGACCCCTTGTTTCCGGACTGGTGGCGGACCCGGGAACCGATCTCAGCCACGCCTCGGCATATCAGACCCACCCGGGCGCCCTTTCCCGGATCGGGGAAGAGGAGAACATCGATGAAAGGGGCATCATTGAACTGGGAGAGTACAGCTACCTTCTCAACGGTTTTGAAGGCGAGGATT
>CAZAMZ010000312.1:0-1570 GCA_964486375.1 uncultured Synergistaceae bacterium
ACGCCTTCGGCGAGAACGGCCCCGAGACCCCTCCTGTAGGCTATGTCTTCCAGAAGCTTCGCCTGCCCTTCGGCATCCCCGAACTCGGGTGCTTCCTGCAGGATCCCCTTCTGCCTGCACTCCATGGCAAAACCCACGATGCCCCCCGCAGAGATCGTGTCCAGCCCCAGCTGGTTGCAGATCCTTATGGATCTCGCCAGCAGCGGCATCTTGCCCACGCCGTTGTTGCTCCCCAGGAGCGCTATCGACTCGTACTCCACCTTTACGGCATGTCCGTCATCCTCGAGGACCTTCCCGCAGACGATGGGGCAGTTGGAGCAGGCCACATCCCGTTTGGTGTAGTGCCTGAGGTTGGTCGACACGATCCCGTAGATCGGCACGAAATAACCCTGCTGGAAGTTATATGTCGGCAGTATCCCCGTCCGGCTCATGGACTCCACCAGCGACGACGTCCCGACAATGCGCCGGGTGTGGATCTGGTCGCTGGCGTTTATGGCTTTTACTATCTCTGCCACCTGGCCCTTGAAGGCATCCTCTTCGGCAATGGGGATAGCGCCGCTCCCCTTTACCGCAATGGCCTTGAGGTTTTTGCTCCCCATCACCGCCCCGGTGCCTCCGCGGCCTGCCACCCCCGCCCTGAACTTGTCGCTGTCGCTGTCCATGGTGATGTTCGCTATGGGTACCAGGTTCTCTCCCGCCGGCCCTATTACGGCAACTTTTGCCTCGGGGTCGGTGGACTCCCTCACGGCGTGGACCGTGTCGTCAACGTTCTTGCCCCATAATCCCCCGGCATCGCGGAGTTCAGCCTTCCCGTCCTTCAGCCAGAGATAGACCGGTTTGGCAGCTTTGCCCGTGACGATGATGCCGTCATATCCGGCCATCCTCATCTCCTTTGCGAAATGCCCCCCCGAATGGCTGTCGACGTACATTCCCGTCAGCGGCGACCTGGTCACCACCACGAAGCGCCCCGATGTAGGAAAGGCAGTACCTGTGAAAGGCCCTGTAAGGAACATCAGGACATTTCCCGGATCCAGCGGTTTCGTTCCGGGAACCATGAGCGAATCCAGCAGGTATATACCCAGCCCCTTTCCTCCAAGGTACTTCCTTGTTACCTCCCCGGGGACGTTATGGTCCCTGAAAGCCCCCGATCCAAGATCAACGTGCAGCAGTTTTCCGAACATCTCTCTTCCCCCCTTGTAAGAGTCGGAAAATGTATTAATCACCCGCCTTTTCAACGGGATCGAACCTGAACACCCTTGCCACGATCCTTCCTGAAACGGTGCCGCATATCTCCCTGTTGGCCTCCAGGGAAGCCAGATTCAGGTCCCTTGCAAGCCTGCTGACCTCTTCGCTGTTACCTGTTTTTCCAGCGGCCGCGATCAGTTCGCCCCTGATCCTTGAACATTCCCTGACGGAGCGGAATATGCGGTCGTAGGCAAGTCCCAGCCACCAAAGGAAACCCATGAGGAAGATCATGAAAAAGATCAGGAATGTTCCCAAACCTGCAACCTCCCGAAAACCCCGATAGAGAAGCCTGTATTCTCTATTTTATCGTGAAAATGGCCCATCG
>CAZAMZ010000313.1:0-1568 GCA_964486375.1 uncultured Synergistaceae bacterium
AGACGAAAAAGGAAGGAACCGGAAAACCTCAAAAAGGAGGATCCGGATCCCGCAAGAAGCCAAAGGCCAGGCCCGCAAAGATAAAGGAGGGCCGGACCCTTGTCATTGTGGAGTCCCCTTCAAAGGCCCGCACCCTGAACAAGATCCTGGGGAGCGATTACGATATCCAGTCAAGCGTGGGTCACATCCGTGATCTCCCAAAAAGCAGGCTTGCCATTGATATAGATAACGGCTTCGAGCCCGAATATATCCTCGTCAGGGGTAAGGGGGATGTTGCCCGCAACCTGAGGAACAGGGCTTCCGTCAGCGGGCGCGTCCTGATCGCCTCAGACCCAGACAGGGAAGGGGAGGCTATCGCCTGGCACCTTTCGGAGATACTTGAGATAGACCCGTCCTCACAATGCAGGGTAAGAATGTACGAGATTACCCCGAAGGGGGTTCGTGAGGCCTTCGAGAGGCTTTCCTCCGTGGACATGAAGAAGGTGGATGCCCAGCAGGCACGCAGGATCCTCGACAGACTGGTAGGATACAAGCTTAGCCCACTGCTTTGGGACAAGATAAAAAGGGGCCTTTCGGCGGGGAGGGTCCAGTCAGCGGCGCTCAAGATAATATGCGACAGGGAAAAGGAGATCCTTTCCTTTGAGCCCAGGGAGTACTGGCAGATCACAGTCGCCGCCGAAGCTGAGGGCGGGAGAAACTACAACCTCAGGGTGGACCGGCTGGACGGCAAGTCGCTGATCAAGGACGGCCGTACACTTCTTGTCAGCGATGAAGCATCAGCCCTGGAGATAGAAGGCGAGATCAGGTCCAATCCGGTCAGGGTGACCGCCTTCACTCTCAAGGAGGGAATACGAAAACCCCTTCCACCGTTCAAGACCAGTACCCTGCAGCAGGAGGCTTCAAGAAGGCTCTCCTTTGCACCCCGAAGGACCATGTCTGCTGCCCAGGGACTGTATGAGGGTGTAAATATTCCCGGAAGGGGTCCCACGGGACTGATAACCTACATGCGTACCGACAGCCTCAGAATATCCCCTGAGGCACTGGATTCGGCCAGAATTTACATAAAGGCCGATTTGGGGAAGGCATACCTGCCCCTCTCTGCCCAGGTCTATGAAAGCAAGGGGCGCTCCCAGGATGCCCATGAGGCCATAAGGCCCACCGACGTCAACCTTTCCCGCGATTCGTTAAGAGAGTACCTGACCCCGGACCAGTACAAACTGTACGACCTGGTATGGCGCCGTTTCCTGTCAAGCCAGATGGCTCCGGCCCGCCTCGCTCGGAGCACCATCGAAGCGGAAAGCGGCCGGGTGGGAATGAGGCAGTCCGGCGCCACCGTCCTTTTCGATGGCTGGGGGGCATTATGGCCCCTCGATATGAAGGACGAGGCTGTCGAGCCCGCAGTCGAAGGTGAACCCCTTGAGGTAATGGAGATAACCCGTGAGCAGCGATTCACCAGACCCCCGTCGAGGTACACCGACGCCGGCCTGATAAAGGTGCTTGAAGATGAGGGAATAGGACGTCCATCCACCTACGCCACAATAGTCCAGACCCTTTACGACAGGAGGTAT
>CAZAMZ010000314.1:0-1553 GCA_964486375.1 uncultured Synergistaceae bacterium
GGAGCCGGATGACCGTATGGCCGACGGTTCGCTCGGATACCATGTTCTCTCCTCCCAATTTGGGAAGTGTTGATCCCTCCTGCAACTGGAAGGAACTTCCCCTTTACTAGTATATGACAAAGGGACCCATCCCGGGAGGGGGAGGGCCCCTTTAGATCCTCAAGAGTTTTTTGGCCTATCAGTATGACTTGGCGAAAACAGCCAGCCTGGCACCGGGTTTCCCTGTAAAGAAGCAGGTACCCGTCTCTTCCCGATCGAGGGGAAAACATCTGACAGTTGCGCCCGTTTCCTCCTTGATCAGCTTCTCTTCCGTTTTGCCCCCGGCAAAGAAGGCTTCCACGAAACCTCCGCTTCCCTCGAATATTTCCTTGAATTCCCCGTAGTTCCCGACCAGGAAAGTGTTCTGTTTCCTGAACTCAAGGGCTTTGTTGTAGAGGTCGCGCTGGATGTCCTCGAGGATCCCGGGGACCTTCTCAGACACCTGCTCCCAGGGTATGTCGAAACGCTGTCCGTTGTCCCTTCGCACAGCCTGGAGTACTCCTCTCTGGTACTCTTTCTCCCCCAGTTCAAGGCGAAGGGGTATTCCCTTCTGGATGCTGGCAAAGAATCGATCACCCGGTCTCATGTGCAGGCGGGTATCCACCTTTACGGACCTTCTCCCAAGTATGGAGTTAAGGTTTTCAGCGATCTCGTTGGCTTTCGGCATCAGTTTGCCGTCGACAAGATCCTCATCGGGGCTTATCGGAAGGATAACTGCCTTTACTGGGGCCACCCTGGGCGGGAGGACCAGGCCGTCGTCATCGGAGTGGGTCATCACGATCGCGCCTATAAGCCTGGTGGAGACACCCCAACTGGTAGTCCAGGCATGCTCCAGTTCGCCATCCCTGTTCTGGAAGGAAATGTCAAAGGCCCTTGCGAAGTTCTGCCCCAGGAAGTGGCTGGTACCCGCCTGAAGTGCCTTTCTGTCGCTCATCATGGCCTCACAGGCATAGGTGTTGTCGGCTCCCGGGAATCGTTCGCCTTCGGATTTTTCGCCTGCAAGAACAGGCAGCGCCAGGATGTTCTCCATGATGTCCCTGTAGACTTCCAGCATCTTCAGGGTCTCTTCAACGGCTTCTTCCCTGGATGCATGGGCTGTATGCCCTTCCTGCCAGAGAAATTCCGAGGTCCTCAGGAAAAGTCTGGATCTCTTCTCCCATCTCATGACGTTGCACCATTGGTTTATCAGTATCGGCAGATCCCTCCACGACTGGACCCACTTGCTGTACATGTGGCCGATCACTGTCTCGGAGGTAGGGCGAACTACAAGGGGCTCTTCCAGTTCCTCGCCCCCGGCATGGGTTACAACGGCACATTCAGGAGCGAAGCCCTCAACATGCTCGGCTTCCTTTTCAAGGAAAGACATGGGGATAAGAAGCGGGAAATAGGCATTGACATGGCCGGTGTCCTTGAAGGCCTCGTCAAAATGTTTCTGGATAGATTCCCAGAGAGCGTATCCGTCCGGTCGGATTATCATGCATCCCCTTACAGGCGCATAGTCAGCCAGTTCGGCT
>CAZAMZ010000315.1:0-1526 GCA_964486375.1 uncultured Synergistaceae bacterium
GAATTGGTTTCTGCGTGCATCCCGTAAGCGGAATCCCCGGAAGTCGTTATCGAACCGCCCTCATCGTTAAAGGCCTGGCCTTGGATAATTGCGTACATGCCCGCAGCGTGGTCACCAGAGGTAACAATATTCCCGCTGTTCCTTGCCGAGGATCCTGTTGACACCACGCGCATCCCGTGAGCCCAGGAACCCCCGGTGTAAATATCACCTGAGTTCAATGCCGTTGATCCGCTCGCGGCATACATACCTGTCGAATGATCCCCGGTCGTTTCTATTACCCCGGTATTTGAAACCAAGGACCCTTCCCTGGCGTTCATTCCCCAGGATCCTTCGCCTGAAGTCCTTATGTTCCCCTTGTTGTCCGCAGTCGATGCTTTTTGGGCGTACATGCCCTGTGCTTCATTGCCGTGAGTGATGATGGAACCGTCGTTGTAGGCGTAGGACCCGCCATCGGCCTCCATGCCGTGGGCACCGTCGCCCCAGGTCTCGATCGTCTCTGCACTGTAGTTGTAAATGGAGGAACTGTTCACGGCGTACATGCCCCTGGCATGATCACCGGAGGTGACGATATTGCCGCTGTTTGACGCCGAAGAGCCCGCGACGGCATACATCCCGTAGGCCGAAGCGCCACTTGTGTAAATATCCCCCGAGTTCAGGGCCGTGGCGCCATTCCAGGCATACATCCCTATCGAATTGTTACCTGTTGTTTCTATGTTCCCGGTGTTGGAGACCGAGGATCCTGCACCGGTCGCATTCATCCCGAAGGAACCGACGCCTGTTGTCCTTATGCTCCCTGCGTTAAAGGCGCTGGACCCGGAAAGGGCCACCATGCCGTGGGATGCTGCTCCCGTGGTAAGGATATTCCCGGTAACGAGAAAAGGTGTTTCAAAAAAGTAGTAATATGCAGAGTTATAAATATTGGCCATGTTAGTGGCAACCATCCCGTGGGCTCCTGCCCCGCTTGTGGAGATGTTCCCCGGGTTCCTGGCCTCGGCCCTTCTGTCGTCGATCACCATCCCGTGGGAACCTGCGCCCGAAGTGGAGATGCTTCCGCCGCGAAGGGTCTCAAATAAAGTTGAGGTATCGATATAATAATTGTAGATATTTGAACCGCTGTCTCCCCACATCCCATAGGAATCGGATCCTGACGTTGAGATGCTCCCGGGATTCCAGGCAGTGGAAATCCCGTAGGCCCCCATTCCGTAAGAACCGCTCCCCGACGTTGTTATTGTCCCTGGGGTGAAAACGGGGAAAAAGGGAAGGTATAAGTAACCAAAGTTGTATGCGGCAGATCCGTCATACGAGACAGACATGCCCCAGGCTGCGTCACCTGTGGTGGAAATGTTGCCCGGGTTCCAGCCCTTTGAACCGTCTGCACTGAGGAACATCCCGTGAGCAATACCGCCTGTAGTGGAAATACTTCCTGCCTTGTCCCAGGTTATTTCCAACATATTCTGATCCTGGTAACTGCCCATGTTGTAGATACTGGCCCCGGCCGTTCCGGCCATGCCGTATGCGCCTAAACC
>CAZAMZ010000316.1:0-1515 GCA_964486375.1 uncultured Synergistaceae bacterium
GGATCGCACACTGCCTACGTGACCATCGACACCCGGGCTATAGACGCCCAGACCGGGGAGATCCGCATGGTGGCCCGTGAGCAGGGAGCCTCGAACCAGACCCTTGGGGGCGTCGCCTACGACGGAGCCGTCTTCGGAGGCGGGAAAACCGGTGGAGTTCTTGCCGGTGCGACCCACAAGGCGGTGCTGAAGCTGGTGGAAAGATTCAGGGAACTTGCAACCTCCCTTCCCGCCGCTTCTGTGGAGTTCAATGTCATACAGGCTGACGGCTCGCAGGTCCTGGTGGACGCGGGGAGCACCAACTCCAGCCTGGCACCGGGAGATTTCCTGGCCGCCTACAGGGAAGGGGCCCTAATAACCGCCATGGACGGGACGGTTCTCGATGCTGAAAAGATATACCTTTCAATCCTGAGCGTCGTGGAGGTCAAACCCCAGTACAGTATCTGCGCCATAATCAGGGGCATCCCTCTGCAGCGGGGGGACAAGGCCGAGACACTGGGCGACAGGTCACCCGAGAGCATCACCCTGGGTTCCAGGTAGGGCACAGGAAAACAGGTAATTTTGAAGGGTAAGATCAGGGGAAGATCATTGGGGGCAGGGGTAACCTGCCCCCTTTTATCATTGACGCAGTTTCCCGTGGATAGCGAGCCAGATGCATGGGGGATCCGAGGAGGTGGAGCCCACTCGATGCCTCGTGTGGGCTGGAATGAAGATCCAGTCGCCAGCTTCGAGATCTTCCCTCCTGAAATCCTCGTATTCCAGGACGGCCTGACCCTGCAGAAGCACCACCCATTCGTCGACATCCTGCTCCAGCCAGGTGCCCTGCGGGGTCGACTGACCCGAGGAGATTATCTTTTCGATCTTTACCGGTGGACCGGGAAGAAGAGTTTCAAAGATCTCTTCTTCGGGCAGGATCTCCGGTAAAGCGAAAAGGTTCCTTGAATGTCTCACGGCTTCACTTCCCTTCCAGATCCTTTGCGATATCTACCCAATCATTATATTGTCCGATCATGGAAAGAACATCTTTTACAAAGGGGGGCTGACCAGGTACTGTTGCGAGATCATGCTATATCCGGGAACAGATCTGCACTGTCACTACCAGGAACTTGTTTCAACGTTATCATTTTCATTATGAGCCAAAGGGAGGTTTTCCCTTCAATTAGTTTTCCCGCTGGTATATTATTAGCAGGTGCACCAGAAGGAAGGATCCAAACCTGGAGGGATGATCGTGTGCAGAATGCTTCTCGCGAACAGGTCGGGTATTTCAAGGCTGGTTGAAAAGCTTGGTGAGATTCCGGGATGCCCCAACCTTTCGGCCTTCCTAAGAGGTCTTGAGCTCCGTGACGGCGGCAACGGTAACGGGGTTGTCCTTTACGGTGACGGAGCGGTCCTTCATTACGAACGGGGCGTCGACATGCCTCCGGAACGTGCCGCGGCCATTCTTGAAGGGCTCGATTACGAATGGGCGGTCTTCCATTCGAGGGAGGCCAGTTCAGGTTCTATCCGGGACGAGAA